>NZ_JBBKBF010000041.1:0-35645 GCF_037892625.1 Phocaeicola sp. ICN-14070
AAAGAAAAAAGTAGAGAATATGAAAAGTTCAGCCAGTAGTCGAGTCTTAATATTAAGGGAATATAGGTATATTAAAATAGGTATTGAAGAGGTGAATTGTTGGATAAACAAGTATTTTTAATAAATAAAAAGTAGAAAGACTAGATAAAATGAATTATTATTTGTATCTTTGTCGCCCGATTTATATAGTATTGCGACTTGGGAAAACTTGCTACATATAAAATAGAATTGAAGAACATGAAGGAAAACTCAGCTCATTATGAGTTTTCACTGACAAATCAGTTCTTCGCAGATATTGATGCTCCGGAGATTCAAAAAGGAAAACTGCAGGTGCAGTTGGATGTGAAGAAAACAATGGGCATTTATGTCTTGAATTTCCATATTGAGGGTTCTGTAGTCGTGCCGTGCGATCGCTGCTTGGATGATATGGAGTTGCCGGTAGAAACGGATGACACATTGAAGGTAAAACTCGGACTCGAATTCTCGGACGAAGACGATATGGTGATTGTGCCAGAAGAAGACGGTTATATAAACGTCGCTTGGTTTATGTACGAGTTTATCGCATTGAGCATACCGATGAAGCATGTGCATGCTCCCGGAAAATGTAATAAAGGGATGATGGGAGCCTTGAACAAACATTTGCGTACTTCTGCGGATGAAGAAGATGAAATGGATGACTTCTTGGATGAGGAGGAAATGACAGATGAGCCTTCAGAAGCACGTGAGATAGATCCGAGATGGAACGAATTGAAGAAAATATTAGATAATAATTAAATAAAAGTTTAGAAAAATGGCACATCCTAAAAGAAGACAATCAAAAACGAGAACTGCGAAGAGAAGAACTCATGACAAGGCAGTTGCTCCTACTTTAGCTATTTGTCCGAACTGTGGCGAATGGCATGTTTATCACACAGTATGTGGGGCTTGTGGTTATTACAGAGGTAAATTAGCTATCGAAAAAGAAGCTGCTCTTTAATAACTTGACGCTTTGTAGAACATCTTTGCATGTTCCAGGGAAATTAAAGCCGGAGAGCCATTTTCGGCTCCCCGGCTGTTTTTTATAAGCCACGAAATTAAGAAATGATGGAAAAAATAAATGCTGTAATTACGGGAGTCGGTGGATATGTACCTGATTATGTCCTGACAAACGAAGAATTGTCGAGAATGGTTGACACCAACGATGAGTGGATTATGACTCGTATCGGGGTGAAAGAAAGACGTATCCTGAACGAAGAAGGTTTGGGAACTTCATATTTGGCCCGTAAGGCTGCCAAGCAGTTGATGCAGAAAACGGACTCAGATCCGGCTTCTATTGATTGCGTGATTGTAGCTACTACAACTCCTGACTATCATTTCCCTTCTACTGCTTCTATTCTTTGTGACAAACTGGGATTGAAGAATGCGTATGCATTTGACTTGCAGGCTGCTTGTAGCGGATTCTTGTATGCCATGGAAACTGCTGCCAGCATGATTCAGTCTGGTCGTCATAAAAAAATTATCATTGTAGGTGCAGATAAGATGTCTTCAATGGTGAACTATGGAGACCGCGCTACATGTCCGATTTTCGGTGACGGTGCTGCGGCTTGCATGGTAGAAGCTACAACAGAAGACTATGGTATCATGGATTCTATCTTGCGTACAGATGGTAAAGGACTTCCTTTCCTGCACATGAAAGCAGGTGGTTCGGTTTGTCCTCCTTCTTATTTTACAATCGACAATAAGATGCATTATCTGTATCAGGAAGGTAGAACGGTATTCAAATATGCTGTATCTAATATGTCTGACGTAACGGCTCAGATTGCAGAACGTAATGGTTTGAACAAGGACAATATCAACTGGATTGTACCTCATCAGGCAAATCTGCGAATCATTGATGCGGTTGCTTCTCGTTTGGAAGTTCCATTGGATAAGGTAATGATTAATATCCAGCGCTATGGTAACACCAGTGCCGGAACTTTGCCACTTTGCTTATGGGATTATGAAAAGCAACTGAAGAAGGGCGATAATATCATCTTCACTGCGTTTGGTGCAGGATTTACCTGGGGTGCCTGCTATGTGAAGTGGGGTTATGACGGAAATAAATAAAGAAAGAATTAACACTACAGATAAAAAAACGCATCCCAATCGATGCGTTTTTTTGTCTGTGAACTAATATTTACTTATGCACAAAGCCGGATTTGTGAATATTGTAGGTAATCCGAATGTCGGAAAATCTACTTTGATGAACTTGCTGGTGGGGGAACGCATCTCCATCGCGACTTTCAAGGCTCAGACAACTCGCCATCGTATTATGGGTATTCTTAATACGGAGGATATGCAGATTGTCTTCTCTGATACTCCGGGAGTATTGAAGCCTAACTATAAGCTTCAGGAGTCTATGCTCAACTTCTCGGAATCGGCATTGGTGGATGCAGACGTGTTGCTGTATGTCACTGATACGGTGGAAAAACCGGACAAGAATGCGGAGTTTATGGAAAAGGTGCGCAACTTGAAGGTGCCGGTTTTGTTGCTGATTAACAAGATTGACCTGACTAATCAGGAGGATTTGGTTAAATTGGTAGATGAATGGCACGAGATGCTGCCTGAAGCGGAAATTATTCCTATCTCTGCAATGGCCAAATTCAATGTGAATGTGGTGATGAAGCGTATTAAGGAGCTGTTGCCGGATTCTCCTCCTTATTTTGGAAAGGATCAATGGACGGATAAGCCTGCCCGTTTCTTTGTAACAGAGATTATTCGTGAAAAGATCTTGTTGTATTATGACAAGGAGATTCCTTATTCAGTAGAGGTCGTAGTAGAACAGTTCAAGGAAGACGAGAAAAGTATCCATATCAATGCGGTGATTTATGTGGAGCGTGATTCTCAGAAAGGTATTATTATCGGGCGTCAGGGAAAAGCCTTGAAGAAAGTGGCTACTGAAGCACGTAAGACGTTGGAACACTTTTTCCGTAAATCCATTTACCTGGAGACATTTGTTAAGGTGGATAAGGACTGGAGAAGCTCTGACAAGGAATTGAAAAATTTTGGTTATCAATTGGATTAATATCGGCTGCGAAGCCGTAAATGAAGATAATTATGGGAAATTTAGTTGCGATTGTGGGACGTCCCAATGTGGGAAAGTCGACACTGTTTAACCGTCTGACCAAGAGTCGTCAGGCGATTGTAAATGAACAGGCCGGTACAACCCGCGACCGACAGTATGGTAAGTCGGAATGGCTGGGAAAGGAATTCTCAGTAGTAGATACCGGAGGATGGGTGGTGAACTCGGACGATGTATTCGAGGAGGAAATTCGCAAACAGGTAATGCTGGCGATTGATGAAGCTGATGTCATTCTGTTTGTAGTAGACGTAATGAACGGAGTTACTGACTTGGATATGGAAGTAGCCGAAATCTTGCGCCGTTCCAAGACTCCTGTACTTTTAGTAGCAAATAAAACGGATAATAATGACCTGCAGTATAATGCGGCTGAGTTTTATTCTTTAGGCTTGGGCGATCCTTACTGTGTTTCTGCTTTGAGTGGAAGTGGTACAGGCGATTTGCTGGACTTGGTGTTGAGCAAGTTCAAGAAGGAAACCCCTGAAATTTTGGATGATGATATACCTCGCTTTGCTGTGGTAGGACGTCCGAATGCCGGAAAGTCGTCTATTATCAATGCTTTTATAGGAGAAGACCGTAATATTGTGACGGAAATTGCGGGTACCACGCGCGATTCTATCTATACCCGTTACAATAAGTTTGGTTTTGATTTCTATCTGGTCGATACAGCCGGTATCCGTAAAAAGAATAAAGTGAGCGAAGACCTGGAGTATTACTCTGTAATCCGCTCTATTCGTTCAATCGAAAATTCGGATGTATGTATTCTGATGCTGGATGCTACACGTGGTATTGAAGGTCAGGATTTGAACATCTTCTCTTTGATACAGCGAAACCAGAAAGGACTTGTGGTAGTTGTCAACAAATGGGACTTGATTGAGGATAAAACGGCTAAGGTAATGAAAGGATATGAAGATGCGATTCGCAATCGTCTGGCTCCTTTTACTGACTTTCCGATTGTCTTTACATCAGCATTGACAAAACAGCGTATTCTGAAAGTGCTTGAACTGGCGAAGGAAGTTTACCAGGCACGTACGACAAGAATCCCGACAGCTCGTCTGAACGAGGAACTTCTGCCGCTGATTGAGGCTTATCCGCCACCTTCAAATAAAGGAAAGTATATCAAGATTAAGTATATTACACAGTTGCCGAATACACAGGTTCCTTCATTTGTGTTCTTTGCCAACTTGCCGCAATACGTGAAAGAGCCTTACCGTCGTTTCCTTGAGAATAAGATTCGTGAACGCTGGAAGCTTTCGGGAACTCCGATAAACATCTTTATTCGTCAGAAATAAACGGTGAAACTATATAATCTCTTGTTGCTACTTGTGTAATACAAGGACAACAAGAGATTTTTTTGATAAAAATCAGCATTTTTCTTGTGTATTTAGAAAATTGTGTCTATCTTTGCACACGCAAACGAAAAACAAATGCCCAGATGGCGGAATCGGTAGACGCGCTGGTCTCAAACACCAGTGGAGTAACATCCATCCCGGTTCGACCCCGGGTCTGGGTACAGAGAGGTTGACTTGATTAAGTCAACCTTTTTTATTACCAATCAATTCTTATGCTCCATGAAAAATCGTATAGCAGAGCTTGATTATCTGAAATCCATCTTTATTTTATTGATGATAGTGTTTCATCTTGTATATATCGGTGACAAATATCCATACGCTAAAGCTTTGGTTTATACTTTCCACATGCCTGCTTTCTTGATTATTTCCGGCTATGTCATGAACATAGCCAAGGGGATACGTCCGTTTCTGCGTACGATGTGGTGGATTTTTATTCCATACGCTGTGATGGAAACAGGTTATGTCATCATGTCTGCTATTCTACCGGTTCGTGAATCAGTGGAGCATTTAAGTGTTTCTCTGTGGCTGGATAAATTGTTCTTGCATCCTTTGGGGCCCTATTGGTATCTTCATGCGTTGATGCTGTGTGGACTTGTTTATTTATTGGTGGACAAATTGGCTGGAAAGCGGAGTAATACTGTTTCCGTCTTAATTATACTGACTTTATGCTATGCCGTATTGTCAGCTTGTGGAATACTTTCTTTGATAAATGCGCTTTACTTTACCGCTGGAGTGGTTTTGAGACGGAGCTCACTTGACTTCCGTACTTTCTTTTCAGCTTCATTCTGGGCTTTGCTGCCTGTAATATGGTTGGCTGCTGATGAGACAAATCTGAATAAATCAACTCTTTCAGGGGCAGCTCTGACTTATCTGATGATTAGTTTTCTGTTGGCTGTATATCGCTGTTTCCCCGATTGTTTGAAAAGGGGATTGGGCTACATAGGCTCTCATACCTTTGTGCTGTTAGTGTTTTCTCCGGTATTTACAATGGCAGTGAAGCCTTTGGTACCTGTATTGGCTTTTGAACCTACCGGGATGCTCTTTTTATGTGTGTCCTTATGCTTCTGTGTAATCGGTTCGTTTGCGATAGCCTGGGTTATGGATAAGCTGAATTTATCCCGTTTCTTTTGGGGAAAAGCTCACATGCTTTCGTAGATAGACTTGGTTTGGTGACATCCTGTCAGTTCGTTGGAAAAAATGTGGTAAGAACTTTTCTGGCATCTTTTTTGTGGTTTATTTTATAGATGTTGAATTACTTACTTAAACACATAGAACTATGATTTCAGAAAAATTGCAAAATGCCATCAACGAGCAGATTACTGCGGAAATGTGGTCTTCTAACTTGTATTTGTCCATTTCTTTCTACTTGCAGAAAGAAGGTTTCGACGGTTTTGCTTCATGGATGCGTAAACAGTCACAAGAAGAATTGCAGCATGCTTATGATTTAGCTGATTATTTAGTTAAACGTGGTGGTGCAGCTAAAGTGGATAAAATTGATGTTGTTCCACAAGGATGGGGCAGCGTACAGGAAGTATTTGAACATGTATACAAGCACGAATGTCATGTATCCAGCTTAATTGACGAGTTGGTAAATGTCGCCTCTGAAGTAAAAGACAAAGCTTCACAGGATTTTTTGTGGGGATATGTTCGTGAACAGGTAGAAGAAGAAGCTACTGCACAGAACATTGTAGAGAAACTTAGAAAATGTGGCGATGCAGCTGGCATTCTGTATTTGGATGACAAATTGGGACAACGTAAGTAAACCACGTTTTTCATGAAATATTGATCCTGGATGGAAGCGGAATGATTTCTGCATCCATTCAGGATATTTTGTATCATAATTACACTATCCTTTTCGTTTTTCCACTATAAATTTTATCTTTGTCCCCCGTTATCAACCAATATTAGCGTCCGAAAAATGGGGGATTTTATATTAAGAGGGTGGAACTGGTGTCGTCGTTTCCGGCATCGTTGCGGATACGGAGTACATTCTCCTTCCGATTTCTTTTTTATTACGTTTGTCATTTACGAACGTTTGCCATTCTATGCCTATGCGCCATTGCATCACTTGAGACGTGTGGTGGCTTTTTTGCCTCATTATCGGGAAAAAGTCGATAAGTTCTTATTTCGTCTGATTAATCATCTACGGCCTTCTGTAGTATGGGAAGTGGGAACTGGCAGCGGAATAAGTACCCGTTATATGGCCGAAGCCAATGCAGGCATGCAGGTTTATACGTTCTCAGAACAATCGGAAGATGCAGTGAAACGGATTCTTTCCGGTAAATCTTCTATTGATTACCTGACCGGAAACTGTGAAGCAGATATGGATAGGTTGCTCAAGGAGGGTGTAAAGCCGGAAGTGGTACATATCGCCCATACTCCAGCGTATAAGGAAATGTTTGAACGACTGATTCCACTGGCAGGTAAACATACTTGTGTTATCATTGGTAATCCTTATGCTACTCCAGAGAAGAAAAGGTGGTGGAAGGAAGTTATAGCAGATCCTCGTACAGGAATTACATTCGACCTTTATGATGTCGGACTGGTATTTTTTGATAAAGAGCGTGTAAAGGAGCATCGTATCGTGAACTTTCTTTGACTTTAAGACCTTAAATATATGAAAATGATCAAGATTTATACCAAGACAGGTGATAAAGGTACCACTTCGCTGGTAGGAGGAGTACGTGTTTCAAAAGCAGATATACGTCTGGACGCATACGGAACCATAGATGAATTGAATTCTTTTATCGGATTATTGATTTCGGTAATGAAGGATGCAGAGCATGAAGAGTTATTGCGTTTTGTGCAGCATAAACTGTTTTCATTAGGCTCTTATCTGGCTACCGACTTGGAAAAGACTACTTTTCCGGTAGAGAGTCATATCTCAGTAGAGAACGTGCAGCGCCTGGAGCAGGCTATCGATGAGATAAACGCCTCTTTGCCATCGCTTGCAGGTTTTATCCTTCCGGGAGGGAGTTATCCGGCTTCCGTTTGTCATGTCTGTCGTACGGTCTGTCGTCGGGCAGAACGTCGGATTCAGGCCTTGGAAGAAAGTCTTTCCTATGAATTAGAGGAGCAGGCAAAGTGTTTTGTGAACCGATTGTCTGATTATCTGTTCGTTTTGTCACGTCGGTTAAACAATTTAACAGACGAAAGCGAAATTTATTGGGATAAGCGTTGCGAGTGAAGGAATTTGTTATATTTTTGCGAATCAATATAAAGAAGTAAAACTGTTTAAAATTATATACTATGTATTGGACATTGGAATTGGCCTCAAAGCTGGAAGATGCTCCTTGGCCAGCAACTAAAGACGAGTTAATTGACTATGCAATGCGTTCAGGTGCTCCATTGGAAGTTATCGAAAACTTGCAGGAAATGGAAGACGAAGGAGAAATTTATGAAAGTATAGAAGATATCTGGCCTGATTATCCGAGTAAAGAAGATTTCTTCTTCAACGAGGAAGAATATTAGCAGTCTTTAAATGGGTTAAATAATTGAATATCAACGCGATAAACAAGGTGTTTTGTTTGTCGCGTTGGTGTTTTATAGTCTCAGATGGTGCGGTTTGCTTGGACAAAATACATTTTTCGGAGGAAGAATCGGGATTTGTTTGGACAAAATTCATTACCTTTATAAAGGTTTGTGAGTTTTTGCTGCAGCCTTTACTTTTAATTAGTATTGGAAGAGCTGAACGACAATATCTTCATAACATAACAAATATTCAATATGATATATTTTTTTGACTCACTCGTTGAAACACTCCGTTCACATTGTAATAATGTAAAGCACCGTATCTGGATATGCACCCCATTTATTGGTGGCATAAAGGACGTCTTGCGTATTATTGGTGGCTCATGGAAGAGAAACGATATTGATTTCAGGGTTATAACAGATATAGAAACCGGATTTATACGGCAGGATACTTTTAATGAGTTCATCAACAACCATCCGAATTCTATCAGATCCTTAAAAAGTTTACATGCCAAGATTTATATCGTTGATGATTGGTGTTTGGTCTCTTCAGCCAATCTCACAGGAACAGCTTTCAGCAAAAGATATGAGATTGGAACAGATGACGTTAATATAAGTGAGGTTGAAACATTCTTCAATTCACTTTGGGAAAACAAAAAGACCAAACTTGTAACATCATGGAGCAAAGTAAAGAAACAATCCCAGATTGAATTTGAGGATGGAGATGTTGGCTATGATAAGTTGACAAATTTACCACCATACTCTGCGGGGATAGAGAAAATGGATAAGTATCTTGCACAATGCTCCAGATACAATGCTTTTGCCAAGACCTATGAAAAGGTTACAGGTCGATGCCAAGACATGGTCAATGATGGCTTTACTCTTCTCCAGGAAATCGATTATCTATTTGACTATCTTGAACATGTGAATTGTGTATCAAAAGGATTAACAAAAGTTCAGAAGCGTACTGAATCATCCCGAATTTCTTTAATCAAAAAATATTTTAAAGAAATATCTGAGTATTACAAATATAATCCAGATAGTGAACTTAGAAGGTATAATAGTTCTAAACTGGTCAAGAATTTAACTTCTCCATCAAGAATTAAGACAATCAATGCAAAAGAAGTTCGAGCAGTTCTGGACACATTCAATTGCTTTGGACTTGGAAGAAACATGCATGGACATGCCTCAAAATTTATCAGTGAAAATTCACTTGATGACATTAGGTATTATTGGGATGCTTTACTGAACCATGGAGATATAACAGGTGAAAAAGTAAATGAATGCTGTAAACTCCAACATTTCCGTGATTCAAGTGTTAGTGAACTGATAGCATGGCGATTCCCTGACAAATATCCAATCATGAACACATGCTCTAAGAAAGGGTTATGGTTTTTTGGAATTGATATATAGACCTGATTTATAAAGTTGGCAAACGAATTAAAATTATGTTGTTCAATTATGAGCTATAAATATAGAGAATTCAAAACACAAGAAGAGATAGACACTTTCTTTAGCAAACTGAGCAAACAATTAGGAGATGTTGCAAATCTAGATGAATATATCATAGATTGGTACAAAAAGGATGGTATAAAAATCTATGGTTATTTCCATGAGAACTCTCGTACTTTAATATGTTATGGTCAGACTATTTCTCCGGAAAAAGCTAAACTGCAAAGCAGGCCTGGTATTTTTGCAAAACTACCAAATTACGGCTCTAGTAGAATATATTTAGGACTTAAAGATCATTTAGGTAACGATCTGTTAGAGAATATGTATGAAGGAATAAACTTCTTCTATCAGACGGATATATATGCCTACTTTACAATAAAGAAATATGGTAAAGTTGGCATATTCAGATACTCAATTAACTCATCGGAAATTATAGTCCCCCCAAAATATGACTCTATATTTGATGCACGAGAATATACTTGGGGCTATATTATTGATGACAATGTCGGATTTATGTCTATAACTGGTCAAAAAATAACAGATGCCCAATATATTAATGAGGAAGGTTTTAACATATTTGTTGATGGTAAGGCTTTGACTCAGCTGAATAAACCTGAAACTTGTAAAGTTTATATAGATCATTATGGTAATGTTATAGATTTCTACTATGAAGAAGAAAGTACTTTTAGTGGAAATGGAACGGGTTATTATCCGTTTGGAGATTTACCTGATGTTTTGGATGCTTATGAGGGAGACAATTTAAATCTGTGGAATACTGATTAATTAGTTTATCTATTTCATTCCTCCCATCATCTCAGACCGTCTCAGACGGTGCGGTTTGTTTGCGCAATTTTCATTGATTATTGCATAATATATTGATAATCAATGTAGATAAACTTCTTCAACGAGGAAGAGTATTAATAGCTGTCAGGGCAGATTAAAAGATTAAATCTCAGCGGGATGAACAAAGTATATTTGTTTGTCCCGCTGATGTTTTATAGTATTCCATCGGACTTTCTCAATAAAAGTTATAAACACGCGTTTCTCTCAACTTGTTTGATTCAAAATTTGTTCTTATTACAAAATGCACTATTTTTGTGCACAAAGAAAAGAATTGATAACCCGTTATTTTGTGAATTATGAAAAGATTGCTGTTGATGGCGCTGGCTGCTGCCATGCTGACTCCGGCTTGTGGAAATAATGCTGGTAAAGAAACCAAGGCTGAAGTACAGGAGAGTGCAGCCGTACAAGCCAATGTTACTCATCTGACTAAAGCCGATTTCCAGGCCAAGGTATATAATTATGAGAAGAATCCGAAGGAATGGAAATACGAAGGTGATAAACCGGCTATTGTGGATTTCTATGCCACTTGGTGTGGTCCATGTAAGGCTATTGCTCCGGTACTGGAGAAACTGGCTGCGGAATATAAAGGGAAGATTGTGGTCTATAAGATTGATACGGATAAGGAACCTGAGTTGTCGGCAGCTTTTGGTATACGCAGCATCCCGACCCTTCTGTTCATTCCGGCAAAGGGAACTCCTCAGGTGGCGCAAGGAGCCTTGCCTGAAGAAGCTTTGAGAAAGACCATTGACGAATTTTTATTGGGAAAGAAGTAAACTTCTGATAAGAAAAAATGAAGAGGGCCTGAAGTCGTTGGAATTTCAGGCCCTTATTGTATATTTCTATCTGCGGTTACTGTCTTCAATTAATTCACGGATTGTCTGGTTCAGTTCCTTTTCTTTCAGAAGTTGCTCCAGTGTGAGGTGCATTCTCCATCGCCAGTAATGTCGTGGATGGGCCGGTATGTTAATGCGCTCTCCTTCTATATCCGGATTACGTAACTGCTCGTTGATGCTCATCCAGTCCTGCCATGCCAAAATGCAGAGCAGTGAAGGGCTTTTCAGGTGATGGAATACGATGTCCTTACAGAGCCATCCGGGAGCATGTACGGGAATCTCTCCCTGATGGTGCATTTCCTGATGATAGAAGCGCTCCGTGAGGGCTGGGTCTTCTTCCCACCATCCGCGGAAAGTGGACATGTCGTGCGTACCGATGGTGCATACCGACAGGAACGGATAGTTTTCAGGGTGTCCGAAGTCTTCGTACATTTGTTTGGGCATGCGTTGGATTTCAAGTGAGAGTATCTGCAACTGTCTCATTACCCATGGAACACATTCCGGAACCATGCCTAAATCTTCTCCGCATACTAACATAGGCGTGGACTGGGTGAGCACCGGAAGCTTTTTCATGGCTTCTTGATACCAGAATTCGTTGTGGCGCTGGTAGTAGTAATGATTGTACAAGTGGTTGAAAGCTCCCTGCTGTTTCCAGTTTAGTTGCTGGAACACGGAATCATTCTGTGCGGCAATTCTGGGATGGAGTTTCTCGGCGTCGTGGTGGTCTGTGACAAACAGCACGTTGCTGATCAGGGAATAAAGTCCTTCTTTTAGTTTCAGACTATCCTCGTCTTCTTTTCCATTGAAATAAGCTTCCATTTTTCGCTGGGTATCAAACTCCGGCAGTAATGCGTAGCCTCCTTTTCCGTTGGGCGTGATAAAATGTTGCCGTACGTACTCACTTTGTGCGCCGAAGACTTCTTCCAGCACCTTGTCGTTGATAAACGGCTGTGTCATGAACTCTCGGTCCAGATTCAGACCAAAGCTTCTGATTTCATCCATGCTCAGTGGAAGGGAAGGGGAGAACTGTCCGAGCAGACCGTGTACCGAATGGTCGGGAATTTCCCAGATGCGGAAAAATCCTAAGATATGGTCGATGCGGTAAGCTGTAAAGTATTCTGCCATCTTGGAGAAACGGCGGCGCCACCAACGGTAATTGTCTTTTTCCATCACTTCCCAGTTATAGGTTGGGAATCCCCAGTTTTGTCCGTTGACGGAGAAAGCATCGGGAGGAGCACCTGCCTGACCGTTGAGGTGGAAATAATGGGGTTCTACCCAGGCTTCTACGCTGGAACGGCTGATACCGATGGGGATGTCGCCTTTCAGCAGAATACCTTTTGCTCTGGCATACGTACTTACGGCGAGCAGCTGCACGTGCAACTGGTATTGCAGGTAATAGTAGAAGGCGATTTTTGTATAGGCTTTGTTTCCGGGCGTGCACAGTTTGGCTATTTCATCGGCTTCGTAGGTAGAATATTTCGGCCAGTGATTGAAGTCCGGTGTGCCATACGAGTCGCGCAGGTAGCAGAAAGCAGCATAAGGCTGAAGCCATTCCTCATTATGCTGGAAGAAATTCAGGAACTCTTCCGAGGCTAGTACTTTTTTCCCTTCCATCTGGTACACTTTCCTCAGGTAGTCCATCTTCAGTTTATTGGCCTTTTCATAATCCATCATGGGAAGGGAATTCACTTTGATGCGTGCTTTTTCGAACGCTTCTGCGGCTTTCTTGTCCTTCAGGGCAGGGAGCTGGCGAAGGTCGATGTACATCGGGTGAAAAGCGTAGATGGAGATGCTATTATAAGGATAAGAGTCAGTCCACGTGCCGCTCATTGTCGTGTCGTTGATGGGAAGAATCTGAATCGCTTTCTGTCCGGTCTCATCTGCCCAGTCGGCCAGTAGTTTCAGGTCACCGAAGTCGCCAACGCCGCAACTGCCTTCCGAGCGAAGGGAGAATACGGGAATGGCGCAGCCGGCTATCCGTTGCGGGGCATCGTCAAAGAACACTTCCGTTTCCATGGGCAGGTAGGTTTCTCCGCGTTGCAACGGTTGCAGAGGGAATATCCGGTTCGGGCGGGTTTCCCATTTTTCTACGGCTCCGGTCTCTTCATGAATGGCCACGAACTTATACTCAAAAGGATATTCTAATGAGGAGGCATCCAGTGTCAGGTGCCATACGTTGGGTTGTACTTCCTTCATTCGCAGCGGGCGGCAGTACTCCCAACTGCCCAGTGCCGCACAGCTACCGATGAGGCCCAGGCGCTGTCTGTGGGTACTCAGGCCTGGGCAAAGTGCGCGGAAGGTGATACACCTGCCGGTATTGTCAGACAATCGGGAAGGTTGCTCCAGCGCATACGTATTGTTGAAAGCCGATGTATAGCGGTAGGCATCTTGTGGCAGATCTCTCCAGCAGTCTTCTACGAGGTAGTGCTGTTGTTGCAGGTTGCCCGGATAGAACGAATGGGGGATGGCGCCAAATTCCTGGCGTACAAGGGTTCCTTGACGGCTTACGGCATAACGGTAGCAAATAGGTTCGGAAGGGTGAAAGTCGAATTCTGCCTTTCCGGTCCATTCTTCTCCGTTGCGGGTAGTCATTTCTACGGTATGTTGTATGTGATTCTGGCTGAGAAGCACGCACAGGCTTTCTCCCCAGACTGTACGGTATTGTATGCGAAAAGTAATTTTCATATCTTATGTATTAGTTGTGGCTCATAGTTTTGTCCAAAAATAATGAATCTCATGGATTCATGCAAATAAAAAACCTCCGGATGTCCTTTCGACTTCCGGAGGTTCCCTCGTGTAAGATGTGAGGATGGATTTAATAATAATGAATTAAAAAATGAGATTATGCGTCGATATTTGCATACGTCGCATTTTTCTCGATAAATTCACGGCGTGGACCTACATCGTCGCCCATTAGCATGGAGAATATATAGTCGGCTTCGGCCGCGTTTTCGATATTTACCTGTTTCAGGATACGGGTTTCCGGATTCATGGTCGTTTCCCACAGCTGTTCCGGATTCATTTCACCCAAACCTTTGTAACGCTGGGTGTGGATGCCTTGTTCGTTTCCTTCACCATATTTCTGGATGAAAGCCTGACGGGCTTCGTCTGTATAGCAGTATTCGCTGATTTTACCCTTGCTGCATTTGTACAACGGAGGAGTAGCGATATACAAGTGACCACCCTGAACTACTTCAGGCATATAGCGGTAGAACAATGTCATAATCAGTGTGTCGATGTGAGAACCATCAACGTCGGCATCGGTCATGATGATGACCTTGTGGTAGCGCAGCTTGTCAATGTTAGCCTTCTTGCTGTCTTCTTCACCGTCTACACCAAAACGTACGCCCAGCGCCTGAATGATGTTGTTTACTTCATCGCTTTCGAACGCTTTGTGCCACATGGCTTTTTCCACGTTCAGAATCTTACCGCGCAATGGCAGGATGGCCTGGAACTGACGGCTTCTTCCTTGCTTGGCTGAACCACCTGCAGAATCACCCTCGACGAGGAAGAGTTCGCATTCTTCGGCTACACGGCTGGAGCAGTCGGCCAGTTTTCCCGGCAGTCCGCCGCCGCCCATCGGACTTTTACGCTGAACCGATTCGCGGGCCTTGCGGGCAGCCACACGTGCGGTAGCAGCCAGTACCACTTTGTCGACAATAATCTTTGCTTCTTTCGGATGTTCTTCCAGGTAATAAGTCAGGGCTTCTCCCACAGCTTGATTCACAGCACCGCTCACTTCGTTGTTACCCAACTTGGTCTTGGTCTGCCCTTCAAACTGAGGTTCCGATACTTTTACAGAAATCACGGCAATCAGTCCTTCGCGGAAGTCTTCACCTGAGATTTCCACCTTAGCTTTTTCAAGAGCCTTGCTCTCTTCTGCATATTTCTTCAATACACGGGTCAGTGCCATACGGAATCCGGCTTCGTGTGTACCACCTTCGATGGTGTTGATGTTGTTCACATACGAGTGAAGGTTTTCGCGGAATCCGGTGTTGTACATAATGGCGCACTCGATGGGAATACCCTGTTTTTCGGTATTCAAGTAGATTACGTCATCAATAAGCGGTGTATTGTTGGAGTTCAGAAAACGTACGAATTCTTTTACGCCTTCTTCTGAGTGGAATTTTTCCTGCTTGTAAGAACCATCTTCCTCCTTTACGCGCTTGTCGGTCAGGGTGATAGTGATTCCTTTGTTCAGGTAAGCCAGCTCGCGCATGCGGGCCTGAAGAATGCTGTATTTATATTCAGTTACGGTGAAGATACTTCCATCCGGCCAGAAAGTCTGGCGTGTACCGGTAATGTCGGTTGGGCCCACTTCTTTTACGGCATACAGCGGTTTTCCGCATTCATATTCCTGCTGGTAGATTTTTCCGTTGCGGAATACGTTGGTGGTCATGTGAGTAGACAAGGCGTTCACACAAGATACCCCCACACCGTGCAGACCTCCGGAAACCTTATAGGAACCTTTGTCGAACTTACCTCCGGCATGAAGCACGGTCATTACGACTTCGAGGGCTGATTTTTTTTCTTTTTCGTGGAAATCGACCGGAATACCGCGACCGTTGTCTTGTACGGTAATCGAGTTGTCTTCGTTGATAGTTACTTCTATATGTGTACAATAACCGGCAAGGGCTTCGTCAATGGAGTTGTCCACTACCTCGTAGACCAGGTGATGCAAGCCTTTTTCGCTGATGTCGCCGATATACATGGCGGGGCGTTTACGAACGGCCTCCAGTCCTTCCAGCACCTGGATACTGCTGGCCGAGTAGTTGCTTCCGCTGTTCTGTGTCAGTTCTTCACTCATGTTTTTTCTTCGTTTTTTTAAGCTTTCAAAGATACTAAAAAAACTGGAACGAAGCGATTTTCAGCACTCTAAAAATCGTGAAAAAGACATGAATCGAATCTATACGACAAAAGGCCAGATGTAATCATCCAGCCTTAATATCTTTCTTGCGTCAAGCGTAGACTTAAGCCAATTTGCTGATGTGAGCAGCCAGTTTAGACTTCAAGTTAGCAGCCTTGTTCGCGTGGATAATGTTGCGCTTAGCCAGCTTATCCAACATTTTCTGTACACTAGGATACAATGCAACAGCTTCAGCTTTGTCTGTAGTTGCACGAAGTTTCTTCACTGCGTTACGCATTGTCTTAGCATAATATCTGTTGTGAAGTCTTCTTTTTTCTTCCTGTCTGATTCTTTTAATAGATGATTTGTGATTTGCCATCTCGACTAATCTTTAATATTGTTCTTGATTTTTGTTTATTATGTAGCCCGTGGGGGAATCGAACCCCCCTTTCAAGAATGAAAATCTTGCGTCCTAACCGATAGACGAACGGGCCATCCTTTATTTCAGGAAGAACTCCTGAAGTCTCACGAGGATACATATCTCTCGTTTGCGGATGCAAAGGTAGGAAGAATTTTGAAATCTCCAAAATATTCGCATCTTTTTTTATCAAATTTGTTGCGTTTTTCTTTATCTCCCTCCATTAAGAGGGATTCTTTTTGTTGTTTTCTATGTTTCCCATAGCCAAACTCTATGTTTCTCTTTCGTAAGACTTACGGTTCCGCCTTGAAAAACGTAGGTTTCGCGGGAAGGAAACATAAAAAGTGTCTCGTGGTGTGAAGAAAAAGTTTACGGGTTTTGTTTGTTTTGTATAAGGACTTTTTCTATCTTTCGTCCGCAAAAATAGATTTTATATTTAGGATAATTTGAAAGATGGAATGCTGTAAATTAAGGTCCGTCGGCCTGTATAATGGAAAGGTCTGTCTGGCAGAATGGGGAGATAAAGAAGGGGAGCCTTCTTCTTTCCAGGTGTTGGCTGAGTGTACGGAATTAGCGTATGTGCGTTTACGTACGTTGGAGGCGGTGGCCTCTTTTCGTTTTTTAGAGAGGGCTCTTGCCGTGATGGCGCATTATGACATGCCTGTTTTTGCCATGGCTTCTTCGGCCGGAAGTTTTTCTGTAGTGACGGGGGCGGATGCTTCTGCTTTGCAGAACGTTTGTAAGGAACTTTCCGTATTTGCGGAAGTGACGGTAGAGAAAGAGGTGGAAGTGATATGTGTACAAGAGACGGATGAGCGCAAAGGGAAGATGTCGGAAAAAAGTCTGGTGACTTTGCTAAAGGATATTCCTTTGCTGATGGTATCTTCTGAGGAAGGTTCGGGCAGTGTTTCGCTGGCGGTACGGAGAAAGGACCGTGACAAAGTGCTGAATTTGTTCTTTTCTTGCTGATATGTTGCAGAAGTTGGATGGAGTAGTGCTGCACGTAGTCAGGTACAGTGACAAATCGAATATTGTGCATATCTATACTTGTCAGCATGGAAGTATGTCGTTTGTGATACCTGCCACGCGTTCGCGCAAGTCGCTGGTAAACGGGGCGTTGTTTCGTCCGCTTTCCCTGGTTGAGGTAGAAGCCGATGTGCGTTCCCGTACTTCTTTACCTCCGGTGAAGGAAGCAAGATTGTCTTATCCGTTGGAGTCGGTGCCTTACGATCCGTACAAATTAAGTATCGCGATGTTTTTGGCTGAGTTCTTGTCGCATGCCTTACGCGAGGAAGGGAAGAACGAACCGCTGTTTGCTTATTTGGTGTCGTCTATTCGCTGGCTGGATGCCTGCCGGAGTGATTATGCTAATTTTCACCTGGTGTTTCTGATCAGGTTGTCCAGGTTCTTGGGTTTTTATCCTAATCTGGAAGATTATCGGGAAGGTAGCTGGTTTGATATGCTGAATGCATGTTTCGTAGAGAACAAGCCTTTGCATGGCATCTGTCTGTCTCCTGAGGAGTCGTCGCACATCTGCCAGTTGGCACGTATGAATTATGAAACGATGTTTCTTTTCGGTATGAACCGTATGGAGCGGCAGCGTTGCCTGACTGTGATGATGGAATATTATCGTCTGCATCTTCCGGAATTCCCTGAACTGAAATCGCTTGATGTGCTGAAGGAACTTTTTGCTTGATGTGCGATAATGATAGAATAAGAAAAACGGGACTCTCCTTTCATTTGAGAAAAGAGAATCCCGTTTTTTTGATGGAGATATGAATGAGATTATCCCAGCAATTCTTTTACTTTGACAGAAATTGCTCTACCTTCAGCCAGACCAGCCAGTTCTTTAGAAGCTACTCCCATCACTTTACCCATGTCTTTTCCGCTGGTAGCACCTACACGGGCAATGATTTCTTTCAGTTTAGCTTCCAGTTCTTCCGGAGAAAGCTGTTTCGGAAGGTATGCTTCAATCACGCGTACCTGAGCCATTTCCTCTTCTGCCAGGTCAGCGCGGCCTTGTCCTTCGTATACGGAAGCCGAATCTTTTCCTTGTTTCACCAGTTTTTGCATGATTTTCAGGGCTGCATCATCGGTCAGGGTATCGTTGGCACCCGGAGCGGTTTTTGCTTCCAGAAAACATTTCTTTACGTTGCGCAAAGTCTCTAGTCTGACTTTGTCTTTGGCTTTCATTGCCTCTTTGATATCGTTGCTAATCTGTTCAAATAAATCCATATTCATTATAAAGTTTAAATGTTGTCCTCTTTGTGATGTTTAGAAAGTAATCGTCATGGAGCCGGTGTTGTTTGTAGCTTCCGGTTCCGGTGCAATCTTTTCTTCTGTAGTCGCTTTTGAACGGATATTCTCCAGTTCCATCTTGGTGCGCTTGTAGGTAGGGGTTGTTTCTACCATGCTGATGATGTCATCGTTGGCCAAGTCTTCCTGACTGAAGATGTAGATATTCGGACGTTTTTTGCGAATGCTGCTCTTCAGGATGCTCTTTCCGTAGTAGTCGCTTCGACGTTCGTCCTTCTTTTGCTCTTCTTCTTCCAGATCGTCCAGGCGTTTCTGCTCTTCAAGTGAACGCTGTTTGAGTACATTGTCCATGCCCGGAACGTCTTTGATACCGAATCCCGTAGCCAGAATGGTGAATTTCACTTTGTTTTCCAGTGTTTCATCAGTGTAAAGACCCCATTTGGTTTCTACGTCCTTGCCAAACTTGCTCATGAATTCATGGATTTCATCCATTTCACCCATCATCAGTTCGCTGTTCGGACTATAGGTAATTACGAACAACACTTTCTTGGAGTTGAAAATATCGTTGTTGTTCAGCAGCGGGGAATGAAGGGCATCGGTAATAGCCTGTGTAACTCTTCCTTCGCCTTCTCCGTATCCTGTACTCATGATTGCTACACCACCGTCCTTCAACACGGTTTTCACATCGTTGAAGTCCAGGTTGATGATACCTCTCAAGGTAATGATTTCTGCAATACTCTTTGCGGCGATAGACAGCGTGTCGTCTGCCTTTCCAAAGGCATTCATTACACTGATGTCAGAATATACATCGCGCAGGCGTTCGTTGTTGATAACCAGCAGGGCATCCACATGCTTGCTCATTTCTTCCACTCCGTCAAGAGCCTGGTCGATTTTCTTGTTACCTTCGAACAGGAAAGGAATGGTCACGATACCTACGGTCAGGATTTCCATGTCCTTAGCCGTTTTGGCAATGATAGGAGCCGCACCGGTTCCGGTTCCACCACCCATACCAGCTGTGATGAATGCCATGCGGCATCCATCGTTCAGCATATTCTTGATGTCTTCGATGCTTTCTTCAGCAGCAGCACGTGCCTTGGCCGGACGGTTTCCGGCACCTAGTCCTTCGCTACCCAATTGTAGTTTCCGGAGTACGGGTGATTCTTCCAGTGCCTGGTTATCCGTGTTGCAGACCACAAATGTCACATCATGGATACCTTCTTTGTACATGTGGTTAACGGCATTGCCACCGCCGCCACCCACACCAATTACTTTTATTATATGTGGAGAGTCTTTCGGAAAATCGAAAGGTACCATTGTTTCGTCTGACATAATCCTAATATGTTTATGTAAATGAATAATCAGTTATCTTTTAATATTTCATCAGAAAGGTTTGTAACTTTCTTGGCAAAGAGGTCAAACCAACTGTTCTCTTTTTTCTCCTTGTTGATTTTCTTCTCCAATTCATTCAGTTCTTCTTCCTTTTCAGCGAGGTGCATGCGCCGTGCATTTTCTACTTCCTTCAATGCTGCTTTGTATTTTTTCTTGCTGAGAAGTAGACTGGCTTCTTCTACGTATGCGGTATATTCTTCCAATCGTTTACGGTTACGTTCTTCTTCCTGACGTTTTTTCTCTTCATTGATTTTGCGAATACGTTCGGCTTCTTCTTCCGCTTTTCGTCTGGCTTCTTCTGCCTGAATACGTTCAGCTTCTTTGCGTTTAGCTTCTTCTTCCTTTTCTTTTATTTCGTCAATGAAGTCCAGTTGATGTCCTTTCCGTGGGTCAATCTTAAGGCAATTTTCTTTTCCTTCTGCCAAGAGTCCGATGTGTGTGTTTTGTGTACCGTCTTTCGGTAACTGTATGGCACCGGTTAAAGTGATATTTCCACCTTTTGCGATACGGATTTTTTCAATTTTGGTAATTTGCTTGAACGCTTCATCCATATTGGGCATATTAGATGCTCCACCGGTGAGAACCAGCCCCGCCAGCAGTTTGTCACCGTATTCGGACACCATAATCTGATTCCATACATTGGAAATAATCTCGTTGATACGAGCCTCAACAATGTATTCAAGTTTATGAGCAGGAACGGAACATTTACCTTCAATGCTATATTCTTGTTCATCCACAGCTTCGTCATCTTCTGTCGGAGGAGTCAGGGCGCATCCGTAGCGTATTTTCAATTGTTCTGCATCTTCTTCTTCGATTTGTAAGCTACAAATATCTTTAGTGATGTTGTTACTTCCCAATGGAATAACTGCCAGGTGACGCAGGATATTGTTTTTATATACGGCCACGGTAGTTGTATCAGCTCCTAAATCGACGAGTGCACAACCTGAGCGTTTTTCACTGTCGGTTAGAACTACATTGGCGGTAACGACCGGAGACAGGAAGTAATCTGCTATTTCATACTTAGTCTGGTTGAAGCATTTGGTAATTCTATCTTTGAGCGTATGGTGTGCGATAATATTCAAATAACGCCCTTCAATACGGTCTGCTGAAATACCGACAGGTTCAGTCAGCAGATTGTTTCCTACTTTGTATTCCTGCGGTTCCACATCCAGGATTTCCTGATCTATCAGAGAGATTTCCCGGTTGCTTTCCATGAGTGATTCAATCAGCGCCTGTGATATTTTAGTTTCTTCTCCTAATTGTTTGGTTACATTATTACGTGTACTCCGTATGGATTGTCCGCCTATTCCTACATAGACTTTTTTGATAGAAGCTTGCAAATCTTCCTCTAGCTTCTGGATAATGGAGACTAGTACCTGTGTGGTTTTGTCCAAATTGAAGATTGCTCCTTTTTTGATGCAATCTGATGAAGGAGTATTGGCATAGGCAAGAATCTGAATGCTTCCATCTGCATTCTTTTTGCCGGCGATTCCTGTAATGTGAGTCGAACCCAGTTCGATAGCTGCTATAAAATCTGTTACTGCCATATCTTAGTCTTCTTTTTTTGTTCCGATAATTTGATTGTTAAACTCAATACTGATCCGCTCATATTTGTTCCAGCCGATACGGTTGAGCACTTTGCTGTAAAACGTTTGCAATTTACTGAATTTTTCTTCAAAATCAGTGGCTTTCCCTAAAAAAAGAATGTGATCGCCTACTCGGGGAACAATTTCCAGTTCTTTTTTAGGGGTTACGTTTATCTGCTCTACTTGAGCCTTCCAAAACGGGTTGCGCTGTAGGTATAGTCCTAGTTCATATAATTCTTGCTGAGCAAATTTCCGGTCGATAAATCCTGTGGCAACTGCTACATGAATAGGCTTGCCTGTGGCATTCATAATTTTTCCGGAATGATCAATGTAGTAATTGTCCCCATTGCTGCTCATGACTCGTAAGAGGGGGATACGTTGGTAGATTTCGACTCCAACTTTTCCTCCTGAGGTAAGATAGCATTCAGCTCTGCTGATGAAGGGATGTTGTGAAAGGGTCTCTTCCAACTGGCGGACATTGATTGTGCCAATACGCTTTTCTCCCGGATATAGTTTCTTTTGCTTTAGTAACTTGGTTACTTCTGCTTCAGTAATAAAACCGTAGTCAATGCTGTCTTTGACAACCAATTCCATACCCTTGCAGACCTGATTTTCGGGTTTGCGGTTAAATACGGTAACAGCTACTACAAGATAAATAGAAACCATTACAAGAATGCAGAGTATGAGAATTCGTTTAATCATCTATCTTTTAGTAATTCATAAATTTGTGGAACGTAATTGTCAATATCTCCAGCTCCAAGCGTAATAAGTACGTCCAGTTTTTTATTTTTCAGCACTTCCATAATCTGCTCTTTGGAACACATGCTTTTTTCTATGCCCGGTCGTAAATTGTCATAAATAAGTTGACTGCTTACTCCAGGAATAGGAGCCTCTCTGGCTGGGTAGATATCCAAAAGAATCACTTCGTCTAATAATGACAGACTATCGGCAAAATCCTGATAGAAATCACGGGTACGCGTGTAAAGATGCGGTTGGAATACAGCCGTGATTTTCCGGTTAGGATATAATTTACGGATAGAACTTACGCTCTGCCGGATTTCTTCCGGATGATGTGCATAGTCACTTAGAAAGACAATGTGTGAGTTCTTTATCTTGAAATCAAAGCGACGGTCCACACCTCTGAACTGTGGCATTGCAGCCTTTATTTCTTCTGTGGTGGCACCTCCGATTTGTGCTAAAGCCATAGCGGCAATACCGTTTTCAATATTGACAAAGACTGGTACTCCTAGCTGCACGTTGGTGATGTTGCCTAAAGGAGATATGTAGTCGAAATAAATTTCACCGTCATCAATACGGATATTTTCAGCATGGAAGTCTCCTTTTTCGGTAGAGTAGGTGTACACGGTAACTCCCGGCTGTACATCAGGTTTCAGTTCCAGTCCTTCCTTAATAATCAGGTATCCGTCCGGACGGATAAGTGAGGTGTATTTACGGAAACTTTCCAGATAAGCTTCGTGCGTACCGTAAATGTCCAGATGGTCTGAATCGGTGGCGGTAATTACCGTAGCATACGGAGTCAGCCAGTGGAATGAGCGGTCGAATTCGTCTGCTTCGATAACTACGTAGTCACTTTTATCCGATAATAACAGATTGGTCTGGTAGTTCTTGGAAATACCTCCTAAAAATGCATTGCATCCCACGTGCGAATGGTCCATCAAGAAAGCGGCCATGGTAGAGGTGGTCGTTTTTCCATGGGTTCCGGCTACGCACATTCCTTTCTCAGTCTGAGTCAACATTCCCAGTACTTGGGCACGTTTGTGAATCTCAAACTGATGTTCCTGGAAATAAACTAATTCTTGATGGCTTGCAGGGATAGCAGGGGTATAGACCACCAGTGTGGTTTCCGGATGAAGAAATGCTTCTGGAATGAGAGATACACTCTCTTCATAATGAATGGCTGCTCCTTCTGCAATCAGTTTCTCTGTCAGCTCGCTTGGAGTGCGGTCATAACCGCCTACTTTTTTCCCTTTTGACAGGAAATAACGTACCAGGGCACTCATGCCTATGCCTCCGGCCCCAATGAAGTAGACTGCTTGTATGGTATTAATGTTCATGACTTTCTTTATATTTTAATGCTAGCTTGCAGACTTCCTTTGCGATGATGTTAGCAGAGTCTTTAATAGCCAGCTTGGTAATGTTGCTACTTAATTCTTTCAATAAATCCGGTTTGTGAACCGTCTCAATAGCTGTATCCAGCAATTTTTGAGTCGCCTCATTATCTTTAATGTAAAGTGCCGCATTTTTGTTGACAAGTGCCAGTGCATTTTTGGTCTGGTGGTCTTCTGCCACATTGGGAGAAGGTACCAGGATGACTGGTTTGCCTAGCAGGCAGAACTCAGAAATAGAACCAGCACCTGCACGGCTGATCACTACATCTGCAGCACTATAAGCTGCAGCCATATCGGATATGAAGTCGGTTACGTGTAACATCGGAAGTTCTCCGTAAGCCTTTACAGCTTGTTTGGCCTCATTGATATAGATTTTTCCAGTCTGCCAGATAAATTGCACTTCTGATTCTTTGATCTTGTCGAATTCCTGCATCATGCAGTTGTTGATTGTACGTGCTCCCAGGCTGCCTCCGATAATTAGAATGGTCTTTTTCTCTGGGTCTAATCCGAACGAGCGGATGGCTTCTTCACGTGATATGTTTTTGTTCAACAATCCTTGTCTGACTGGATTTCCAGTCAGAATGATTTTGTTTTTATCAAAGAACCGTTCCATTCCTTCGTATGCCACGCAGATCTTTTCAGCTTTTTGAGCTAATAACTTATTAGTGACTCCGGCATAAGAGTTTTGTTCCTGTATCAGCGTGGGAATACCCATCATGCCTGCCATTTTCAAGGTAGGACCACTGGCATAGCCTCCTACGCCTACAGCAGCATGAGGTTTGAAGTTCTTTATGATTTTACGGGCCATCAGCTGACTTTTGAATAACTTGATAAGTACGCTGATGTTTTTTAATAAATGTTTTCTGTCAAATCCAGCGACCGGTAATCCGATAATCTTGTAACCTGCGGCAGGAACGCGTTGCATTTCCATTCGTCCTTCTGCTCCGATAAACAAAATCTCAGTGTCCGGATATAATTCCTTTATGGCGTTGGCTATGGAAACGGCGGGAAAAATATGTCCTCCCGTGCCACCTCCACTTACTATGATGCGTAATTTTTCTTCCATATTCTTATGTGATTTACCTGCAAAGGTAAGAATAAACTTTTAAACGGATTTCTCCTGTGGTATGATATTATTTTCGGGAGCAACCTCCTGAGGCTGTATCGTTTGTTGTGCGAGCAACTCTTCTTCTCGTTGACGTTTCAAGTCATTTACATATCGGCTGATGCTTAGAATCATTCCAATGTAGACGCAATTTACAAGAGTTGAAGTACCTCCTTTACTGATGAGTGGCAAAGGCTGTCCGGTGACAGGCATGATTCCTACAGCTACCAGCATGTTAAATGTGGCCTGCAACACAAGCAGAATCCCAATGCCCGTAACGAGAAATACGTAATATGACTTGTCACAATTCCTGGCTATTTTGGCAATTCTCATCAGAAGCAGGATGTAAAGAATGGCTACGAAAGCTCCTCCTACAAGTCCCAATTCTTCTATGATGATGGCATAGATAAAGTCAGAAAAAGCTTGTGACAAGAAATCGCGCTGCACGCTGTTTCCCGGGCCTTTCCCTAAAATATGGCTGCTTGCAATGGCTATATTGGCATGGGCTATCTGTGCGTCATTGTCAATGTCAAATTTTGCAGCCGGTATTTCACTTTCATCAAAATGGTTGTTTAAACGGCTCTGCCAAGTTACCATACGGTGAAGACCAATTTTATCCCAGGCTTCTCCTGGAATATATTTGATAGTTCCTACACCAATGATGATGCAGGCAATACCGATACCAGCAAGTAATCCGAGTTGCTTGAAAGGAACTCTCCCTACAAACATGAGAAGAAAAACACTTCCCGCCAACAGAACTGCTGTAGAAAGGTTTTCACTCACAATGAGTCCACAAGTTGCAGCCGTAATACCGCATATATACTTAAATGCTTTTTTGTTGGCTCCATTTTCTTCCTGCATGCGCGAAAGAATGAATGCGACGGTAATGATGGTTGCCATTTTTGCGACTTCTGAGGGCTGGAACTGAATGAAACCTAAATCAATCCATCGTTTGGCACCGTTGGTAAGAGCACCAATCACGAATACGGCTATCAGTAATCCCCATGAGATCGGTAGCAAGGCAATAAAAGTTTTAAACCAGCGGCAGGGAATATTATGCACAATCCATACAGCGATGGTACCAACCATCAGCAATGTCAGATGGTTGGTAATCGGCCCCCAGTGGTCTCCACTTTTATAGGTAAGCGTACTGGATGCACTGAATACCTCTACAATGGATATCAAGCAGAGGAACAGATAAATAATCCAGATAGCTTTATCCCCTTTAAAAAAGTTTTTTAGCAAATCCATGTGCTATGATTCTAACTTTTTAATGATGCTTATAGGTTTCTTACACACTCTTTAAACTGATCGCCTCGGTCCTCATAACTTTTAAACAGGTCAAAGCTTGCGCAGCACGGACTTAGCAATACGGTTTCTCCTTTTTTTGCCATGTTGTAAGCCGCATTTACTGCATCAGACATGCTCTGTACGTCTACAATCGGAAGACCAAAGTTGCCGAAAAAGTCGTGCAGCTTTTCGTTGTGGAGCCCCAAGAATATCAGTCCGCTACATTTCTCTTTTACAAGGTCGGCAATCTCATTGTAGTCATTTCCTTTGTCTTTTCCTCCCAAGATTAAGATGGTTTTAGTCTTCATACTTTGAAGGGCATACCAGCATGAGTTGACGTTCGTAGCTTTTGAGTCGTTGATATAATCCACTCCTTTCACACGTGCTACCTTTTCCAGTCTGTGCTCTACGCCTTTGAAATCATTCAGAGCTTCGCGGATGCATTCTTTGCGAATGCCTGCAATGTTAGCAGAAATACCGGCAGCCATAGAGTTGAAGAGGTTGTGAGTTCCATTCAGAGCTAACTCCTCCTGTTCCATATTGAATGCGATAGGACGGGTGAAGTACACTTTGTTTTCTTCGGTAAAGGCGGCTACTCCTTCTTCGTTCTTTTCTGCGAATGGGAAGTATTGTCCGTGAATACCGTATTTATGAAGTTCCTTCTGTATGATAGGGTCATCGTTCCAGAAAATAAAGGCATCATCATCCGTTTGGTTCTGGATAATGCGGAATTTGGCATCCACGTAATTCTGCATTTCGAATCCGTAACGGTCCAGATGGTCTGGAGTAATGTTCATCAGCACGGCGATATTGGCATGGAACTTATACATGTTGTCGAGCTGGAAGCTGCTGAGTTCAATGACATAATAGTCATAGTTACATTCAGCTACCTGATAAGCCAGACTTTGCCCAATATTGCCTGCCAGTCCCACATTCAGACCTGCTTTCTTGAAAATGTGATAAATCAGTGAGGTTGTAGTTGTTTTACCATTGCTGCCTGTGATACAAATCATTTTAGCATTGGTATATCGGCCTGCAAATTCAATCTCCGAAATGATGGGAGTGCCCTGATTCTTTAATTTCAGAATGATAGGAGCATCATTGGGAATTCCCGGGCTTTTAATCACTTCATCCGCATTCAGAATCAACTCTTCTGTGTGTTTGCCTTCTTCCCATTGAATACCTCTTTCGTTCAACATTGCTTTGTACTTGTCCTTGATGAGGGACATGTCTGATACAAATGTGTCAAATCCTTTTTTCTGTGCCAGGACAGCGGCACCAGCGCCGCTTTCTCCTGCTCCTAAGATGACGACTCTTGCCATTGCTTTATCTGATTTTAAGTGTGATTATCGTAATTGCTGCTAATACAATGGTTACAATCCAGAAACGGACTGTAATCTTGGACTCATGGAATACGCTGTGAGGGCGTGTGATCAAATAAGTACAGTTTGGGTCGAGCTGTGCCAATGTCGTACGGAAATGGTCATGAATCGGTGAGCGTTTGAATATACGCTGTTTGACTCCTTTTTTCTTACCGCGCTGGAAATACTTCACTTGAAGAATAACCGACAGGTTCTCGACCAGGAATACTCCACATAAAATAGGAATTAATAACTCCTTGTGTATGATGATGGCAAATACAGCGATAAGTCCTCCAATAGTAAGACTTCCGGTATCGCCCATGAATACTTGCGCAGGGAAGGCATTATACCATAAGAAACCGACTAGTGCTCCAATGAAGGCACAGATAAAGATTACCAGTTCCTCACTTCCTGGAATATACATGATATTCAGGTATTCTGCATATTCTATGTGACTGGATACATAGGCCAATATACCTAAGGTAACCCCGATAATGGCCGAGTTTCCGGCTGCCATTCCATCCATACCATCGTTCAGGTTGGCTCCGTTGGAAACGGCTGTGACCACAAAAATGGTGATGAATACAAAAACAATCCATCCGGCATCTTGTGCATGTTCTCCTAAGAATCCTACAAAGTCGGCATAATCCAAGTTGTTGTTCTTGAAGAAGGGAATCGTTGTCTTGGTTGATTTCTCATCCACGGGTTTATGAACTACGTCAACCACACGACCGTCTTGTTGAATTTCAATGTTCTCTCGTATTACTACATCCGGACTCAGGTACAGAGCCAGACCTACAATCAGTCCGAGACCTACCTGGCCGATGATTTTAAATTTGCCATGAAGTCCTTCCTTGTCTTTTCGGAACACCTTGATATAGTCATCCAAAAAGCCTAAAGTTCCGAGCCACAGGGTAGTAATCAACATCAATATCATGTAGATGTTATGCAATTTACCTAATAGCAGGCAAGGAATCAGAATTGCTACAATGATAATGATACCTCCCATTGTCGGGACACCAACCTTATTGACGTTAAAAGGGTCAATAGATGCATCACGTTGCGTCTCTGTAATCTGCTTCTTTTTGAGCAGATTAATGAAATATTCTCCAAAGATGGCAGAAATCAACAAAGAGAGAATGACAGCCATTAATGAACGGAACGATACGTATCCGAACATTCGTGCTCCTGGGAAATTGAATTGCTCTAAATATTGAAATAAATAATATAACATTGTCTTGTTTCTATTTTTTAAAGTTCTCCTTTGAATATTTCGTCCAATACTTCTTTGTCGTCAAAATGTGATTTGACACCCTTTACATCCTGATAGGTTTCGTGTCCTTTTCCGGCAATCAGGATGACATCTTGTGGTTGAGCCAACATACATGCGGTACGGATCGCTTCTTTGCGATCGACAATGCTGATCACTTTTTTCATGTCGTCCTTGCTAAGTCCCGCTAACATGTCATTGATGATGTCTTGAGGTTCTTCAAAGCGTGGATTATCAGAAGTGATAATTACTTTGTCACTTCTTTGAGCGGATTCTTTCGCCATTAAAGGACGTTTTCCTTTGTCACGGTTTCCTCCGGCACCTACTACCGTAATGACTTGTCCTCTTCCTCTTAATACTTCGTGGATAGCTTCTAGTACGTTTACCAGTGCATCAGGAGTGTGTGCATAGTCTACAATAGCTGTATAGCCTTTGGGAGAACGTTTGGCGTCGAAGCGTCCGGAAACAGGACGAAGCATGCTCAGTTTTACCAATATATCTTCCGGGCGTTTACCTAACAGGCATGCTGCTCCATATACAGCCAGCAGGTTAGAAGCATTGAAGCGTCCGATAAATTGCACGTTTACTTCGCGGTTGTTAATGTCAAGCAGCATTCCGTCAAAACTGTCTTCCAGTACTTTGCCTTTGAAGTCACATAAAGAATGCAGAGAGTAGGCAGCTACTTTGGCCTTGGTATTTTGTGTCATGACTGTACCGTTCTTATCATCCAGATTGGTCAGTGCAAAAGCCTGTTTGGGGAGATTGTCAAAGAATGCTTTCTTTGCTTTCAGGTAATTTTCAAATGTCTTGTGGTAATCCAGATGATCACGGGTAATGTTTGTGAAAATACCACCGGCAAAAGTCAGACCACTGATACGTTTCTGTACTACAGAGTGTGAACTGACTTCCATGAATACATATTTGCATCCTTCATCAGCCATACGTCCCAGTAGCTGATTTAGTGTAATTGGATCAGGAGTAGTATGGTCAGTGGGGATTGCTTCTCCGTCAATGTAATTGCATACTGTAGAGAGTAATCCGGCCTTATATCCAAACAGACGGAACATATTATATAATAAGGTGGCAATGGTCGTTTTTCCGTTAGTACCAGTTACTCCTACTAATTCCAGTTTGGAAGTCGGATCTCCATAGAATGTAGTGGCAAGTTTACCAACGGCTTCTTCTGTATCCGTCAGTTGTATATAAGTCACATTGGATTCAATTTGTACAGGCAGCTGTTCACAGACTATTACTGTTGCTCCATTTTCAATAGCTTTGGAGATATAGTTATGTCCGTCAGCTTGCGTTCCTTTTACGGCTACAAACATGAATCCGTTTTTCACCATGCGAGAATCCATGTGAATACCATTTACCTCCAGGTTGGTATCTCCTATGATTTGCTGTGCGTTGACAGCTTTTAGCATATTCTCAAGTTTCATTTCTTTCTAGTTTAATGTTAATGTAATTGTTTGTCCTTTATGTAAATAAGAGCCTGCATTCAGGCTTTGTCTGATTACCTTTCCTGTACCAGATAAGCGTACGTGGAGTCCTTTGCTTTCCAGCAGATAAACTGCATCTTTTGCTCCCATTCCTCTTACGTTTGGTACTAATTTTTTTTCTGTATTTGTTCGTTTCAGTTCAGCATAAGTTGTTGTGCAGTTTGCTTTTCCCCAAATAGGAGTGTTGCTTTTCGGTATACTTGAGCTGTTACTTTGAATATTCAGATTCTGTAATACATAAGATGCTTCGCGCAAGTCACCATTCTTTACTTCAGGAATAATAATTGAAGTAGAGTCTTTTGCTGAGGCTAAATCCTGATACAGATGCTTAGCATAAATACGTTCAGCAATCCGGCTGAATACGCTACCGGCTTGCAAACCTCCTGATGCAGGACCATGCGGTATTTGAATGGACACCATACAACTGTATTTAGGTGCTTCAGATGGAAAATAGCCGCAGAAGCTGACCAAGTAACTTACACCTCCAGCTTTGTATCCAGCCTTTCCTTGAGAAACCTGGGCGGTGCCTGTTTTTCCGGATACACTAAACTGTTTACTTCCGGCAGGCTTGGCCAGTCCTTCAGAAACCACCTTTCGTAGAATCCCTTGAATCATGGTAAGGGTAGTGTCCGAACAGATTTTAGGATTTACAATCTCTGTCGGGAATTCTTGTATGATTTCTCCATCTTTTGCGATAGCCTTTACAAACTTAGGCTTGACCATGACTCCGTTATTTGCTATGGCATTGTAAAAATTTAGCATGTAGATAGGAGGAATCATCGTTTCATATCCGATACTCATCCAAGGTAAGGAGGTCTTGGCGAAGTATCGTTCTTTAGGCCCCAATATACGAGGACTTGCTTCTCCTACGAAACCTAAATTTAAAGGCTTGTCAATACTCATGCGTTTCAGTCCATCTATAAATCTCTGTGGATTATCTCCGTAGAATTTGTCGATGATGCTTGATGCGCCGACATTGGATGACACTTCCATGATTCTGGTTACGTCTATTTTTCCATATCCGCCTTTATACCAGTTCCAGTCCTTCATGTTGCTTCCGTGCATATTGACCACACCATTGCCCGTATCTACCATGTAGTCGGGTGTGATGAACTTGTCTTCCAAGGCTACCATGATCGAAGCTGTCTTGAAGGTAGAACCCGGTTCCATTAAGTTGCTTACGGCGATATTTCGCATCTCATAATAGTTTCCGTCACCAGCCCGGGTCATGTTTACGTTGGCCTTTACCTCTCCGGTTGCTACATCCATGACAATGGCTACACCAAACACCGCTTCTAGATTCTTTAGCTGGTCTACAAGAGCCTTTTCTGCAATATCCTGCATACCGACATCAATTGTGGTAATTATATCACAACCGTCTACGGCAGGTTTGTCGATAATATTTAGGTATTTGTTCATGACTTTTTGTCGGTGAGTAATACCGTCCTGTCCTTTCAAAATAGAATCGTATGTCAATTCTATTCCGTTCTTTGCTCCTAATGCTACATCCGGATACATATCGCCTAACGTACGTGCCGCCAGTGAACCGAATGGTTTTTTACGCTGGTTGAAAGCCAGTTCATGAAATCCTCCCTTGAATTTACTCAAGTTGAATACGGGTAATTTCTTGGCTTCTTTGTATTCTATGTAAGAAATACGACGTGGATAGAGAAGGTAATTCCGGCTTTTCTGTCGTCTGCCTTTCAATATGTGCTGTCGAAATTCCTTGGCGCTCTTGTCTGGAAAAATTTGATGAAGTCCTTCGCATATTTCGGTCAGGTGGTTCATCAGCATGGTGTCTTTCTTTTCACCTCCAGCTTTGAAGTCCATATAGATTTTATATTCTGGCAGGCTGCTGGCCATCAATTTCCCGTCTGAAGAAATGATATTTCCTCTGGTAGGATGGACAATTACATTTTCTTTGATAAAACGGTCGGCCACATCTTTCCAGTATTGCCGCTCTGCAAACATGATAATTGCCGCTTTTGCAATGATTGCAATAGCCAGCAATGCCATGATGAATACAATAAGCGTATATCGTAGTATGATGTTTTTTTGTCCTGGTACCATTTTAGTCCTTGTTTTTTATTAGATAGGGCGGTGTGGAAGCTGTTTCCAGTGGGGTCCCTTCTGCAGAAATATACTCTTCAATGCGCGACTGGCGGCTTTTCTCTGTCAGTTCAGAGGAAATAGTCAGAGCGTCATATTTAGTGTCGATTAATTCCTTTTTCAAACGGTCTATTTCAATCATTTCTTGCTGACTGGAATAGCGGTTGTCTATGTACAGGATGACAAGAATCATAATCAGTATGATTAAGTTAGCCTGCTTTCTCATCAGGTGTACCAGTACTTCTCCTCCTAATATGCTTCTCCATGTAATATGTGGAGATTCTTGTGGTGTCATTTCTTGGTGTTCCATGTGTTACTTCTTTTCTGCGATTCTCAGTTTGGCGCTGCGTGAACGTGGGTTACGCTGTATTTCGTCCTCGCTGGGGATAATAACCTTGTTGTTTATTAATTTAAACGGAGTTTCTACGTTTCCAAAAAAGTCCTGTTTAGCTTTCCCTTCAATATTCCCTGTTTTCATGATGTTTTTTACCATGCGGTCTTCCAGCGAGTGATAGGTAATGACTACCAGCCTTCCTCCAGGTTTGAGGGCTTCTGTTGCGGCATAAAGCATTTCTTTTAGCGCTTCCATTTCTTGATTCACTTCAATTCGGAGTGCTTGGAAAACTTTTGCCATTTCTTTCTTTTCTCGCTCTCTTCCGTAAAGTGGTTTTACGATTTCGATGAACTCTCCAATGGTTTCAACCGGTTTTTGTGCTCTGGCTTTTACGAGTGTTGCGGCTAGTTTACGGCTGTTTTTTAGTTCACCATAAAGATAAAACAGATCTGCCAGCTTTTCTTCCTCATATGTGTTGATGATATCAGCAGCGGTAATACCGGCACGTTTATTCATACGCATATCGAGCTTTCCGTCAAAACGGAAGGAAAATCCTCGTTCCGAGTCGTCAAAATGATGAGACGAAACACCTAAATCTGCTAAGATTGCATCCACTTCTTCTACTCCGTAATAACGAAGGAAATTGTGCAGGTAGCGAAAATTACTTCTGACAAAAGTAAAACGTTTGTCGTTGATGATATTTCTTTCTGCATCGGTGTCCTGATCAAAACTGAACAGCCGGCTTTTATCATCCATATTTCGTAATATTTCTCTGGAATGTCCTCCTCCTCCAAAGGTTACGTCTACGTAAGTACCTCCTGATTGAAGATGCATACCTTCAATGCTCTCGTGTAATAGTACTGGTATATGATATGTAGGCTCTGTTTTCTCCATGCGATTTTCTTGTAAATTCACCTTATTATATATTCAAACGGTAAAATTAGAAATTTCCATAGAATCACGCATCATGTTTTCTATAGAAAATATGAATAAGTTATCAACAGGTTACTCTTTCTGTGTAAAACGAGGAAGAAACGTCAAAGATTTGTCTTAATGAAATCAGTTCTGCAATTTTTTTTATCAGTATAAGTGTATTTTTTGTCATAAAATGAGTGTCTTTTCAAAAGATGAGTTACTTTTGCAAAGTAAACTTTTGTAGAATGGGTGAAAATTCAATATTTTTAATTGACATTAATAAAGTATTGAGAGACAAAGCCGGGAAAAAAGCGAATCGTATACCGCGTTTTTTAGTGTCATACTTAAAGCATATTGTGCATCAGGATGAGATTAACGTGTTCCTGAAAAGTGTTGCAGACAAGACCGGTGTGGATTTTCTGGAGGCTTGTATGGAATTCCTTGACATTAAGCTGGAAGTGAAAGGGATAGAGAATCTTCCTTCCGATGGCTTGTGTACGTTTGTGTCTAATCATCCTTTAGGTGGTCAGGATGGTATCGCCTTAGGCTATATATTGGGCAAGCATTACAATGGTCGTATAAAATACCTTGTAAATGATTTGCTGATGAATCTTCATGGATTAGCTCCCTTATGCATTCCTATTAATAAGACTGGCTCCCAGTCGCGCGATTTTCCCAAGATGGTAGAGGCTGGATTCCGCTCTGATTCTCATATTATTATGTTTCCGGCTGGCATCTGTTCCAGAAGGCAAAAAGGTGTGATTAAAGATTTAGCTTGGAAGAAAACCTTTATCTCTAAAAGTGTGGAAACACAACGGGATGTTATTCCTGTGCATTTTGAAGGAAGGAATTCTGATTTTTTCTACAATCTAGCCAATCTGTGTAAATTTTTAGGGATTAAGTTTAACATAGCCATGCTTTATTTGGCTGATGAAATGTTTAAAAACCGTCATAAGACTTTTAAGGTGACAATTGGCAAACCGATTCCATGGCAGACGTTTGATAAATCACGTTCGGCCACGGAATGGGCAGACTATGTAAGAGAGTTAGTTTATAAACTGTGAAAAGAAAATACGATTTAATCATTAGATTATGGAAGATATAATTGCTCCGATTGACAAAGAAGTTCTAAAATCGGAACTGACGGAAGACAAACGCTTAAGATTTACGAACAAGAGCAACAACGAGATTTACATTGTTACATGGAAGAATGCGCCTAATGTGTTGAAGGAGATTGGGCGTTTGCGTGAAATTGCATTCCGTGCCGCTGGAGGGGGAACCGGTAAGTCAATGGACCTTGATGAGTATGACTTGATGGAAAATCCTTATCAGCAATTGATCGTATGGGATCCTGAAGCTGAAGAAATTCTGGGCGGCTACCGTTATCTGTTAGGAGATGAAGTGGAGTTTGATGCCGATGGCAAGCCTTTACTGGCAACGGCGCACATGTTTAATTTCTCCGAGAAATTCTTGAAAGATTATTTGCCTACTACGATAGAATTAGGACGTTCTTTCGTTACGCTTGAATATCAGTCTACTCGTGCAGGTTCAAAAGGGCTGTTTGCCTTGGATAATTTATGGGACGGTCTGGGAGCATTGACGGTGGTAATGCCGCAGGTAAAATATTTCTTTGGAAAGATGACCATGTATTCCAGCTATAACCGCTTCGGACGTGATATGATTCTTTATTTCCTGAAGAAACATTTCAATGATAAGGATAAGTTAATTACCCCGATGCAGCCTTTGTTGATTGAAACCGATGAAAAGATACTTGAGAAGCTGTTCTGTTACGATACCTTTAAGGAAGATTATAAGGTATTGAATACAGAGGTGCGCAAGTTAGGTTATAACATTCCCCCTCTAGTGAATGCCTATATGAGTTTGTCACCGACCATGCGTATGTTCGGTACGGCGATTAATGATGGCTTTGGCGATGTGGAAGAAACCGGTATTCTGATTGCTGTGGATGAGATTCTCGAAGAAAAGCGTGTGCGTCACATTGAATCCTATCTGCGTGAACATCCGGAGGCTCTGCAGATAACTTCTGGAGCCAATCCGGTGGTAAATAAAACGCAGAAATAATAATATTC
>NZ_JBBKBF010000042.1:0-35151 GCF_037892625.1 Phocaeicola sp. ICN-14070
CTAGAAGTTCTATTCTTTTTAAAAGAATATTAAGTTCAAGTTTGTTACTTCCCATATTTTAAAAGTTATTATATTAGACAATAGAGGCTTACCGCCGAGAACGAATCGATTCGACGGTAAAAATACCCCTATTATTTTAGTAATAACTGAAGCCTATCCTAACAGATGAAAGTGTTAGGAGGAGTGTTAGGTGGATTTCATTTCAGTTGTTGTTCTTTCTTTACTTTATATCATTTCTTTCAGTTGTTGTACCAAGTATATATATGTCTTTCCTGGAAAATCAATAACAGAGTCTTTCAGCTCTGTTAACCTACTACTGATTGCCATGCGTGTGGAAGACTTCATAGTTTTCTTAGGTATAAGCAGTTTGTTATCAGCAAGTAATGATACCCAGTTGTAGGGTATCATCTTTTGTCTGGAAAGCTCATATAGCAATGGAAGTATGCTTGCCATATTGGTTACAATCAACCCATTATTAAGGTTACATTTGAAAAAGTCGTCTATAGTCTTTTCATCAACTCTATTTACAAATAGATTCGATTCATTAGCAAATTGTGTAATTAGTTGAATTTGGGCCTTATTAAATGAAGCTAGAATTTTAGATTTTGTAACCTTACAATCTAAATGATTAAACGAGTAAAGCATTTCGTTGAAGTCTTCCTCCTCAAAGACTGTACGGGTAAAATACTTTTCTACCAAATCTTTTCTGGTAGAAAGCAGTTCGTATAGACAGAAGATATTTCGGAAATGATTACGGACTACTTCTTCTACGTTAGAGAAGATAGGAAGGTGATAACTGATGAAATCGTTTATGTACCGGTCATACAACTTTTCATCTTTAAGAAATTCCAACTGGTACTGCTCATAAGCAGCACGAAAAATTGTCCAAAGTTCATTTATGGACGTAACAGTCTCTTGTTTTGTACAATGTTCCGGACATTGAATACACAAAAAGAGAGAGCAGAGAGGATTTTTTCATCTTACTCATAATTCTTCTTGTATAAAGTTTATATTTTGATAATTGATAACTATCTGCATATAATTGCAGACAGTTTTTATGCAGTTATTTCGATGTAAATATTATATTATTCTCCCACACTAGTTTGCAAAAATATTATAATGGGTATGTTATGCTTGCATAATGATAATGAATATGTCTGTAAATGGCTGATACCCGTTATCTATTGTGCTTTTGTTCTTTGTGTTTATTTTCTCCGATTCGGTTTTCGCTTTATAGTTTTAAGGTAATCTTCATTTATCTCCTCGGCTGTTCTTAAATCGACTTCAAGCCTTCCCAACTCTGTCCATTTTAATAGCTCGTCTTTATATAGAATGTAGTTTTTGCCTTTCTTAGTTCCTGGAATGTTTCCTTTGGACAAATGATAGTACATAGTAGATTTCTTCATACGAAGGAACTCACAGGCTTCATCCAATGTCATAGGAATGTGGTCTGCTGATGAGATGTTGTCTTTTTTATCGTCGAGCTCGGCTTTCATATTATTGAGCATCTGTTCAACATGCTCAATTTTTTGGAATATTTTGCCAATTACTTGTGGCATGTCATTAAATGTTACTTCTTTTACATCCATAATTGAAATATTTAAAATTCATGTCACAAATGAACCGGCTTATTTGACGGTGATATAACATCATACAGAATAATTTCAATGTAATAGAAAGTAATTTCAGATAAGTTGAAAGGAGAATCTATAATCACCTTTTTCAGGAATGTCAAGGTCTATAATGCAAGTACCACGTTGACGAAGATTGCGTCTGATTGTTGAGACTTCAATATCTCTGAGCTCAATGGGAAATACCATTTTTGCAAACAGTGCCCGCTTTTCTCCTTTCCAGTTAAAGCGTTCACCGATGTTCCAGACAAGATGGCGAAGATCAATTGAGCCAAGACGTCCATCCGTACTAACTGAAACAATAGCGGCATCCTCGTTAGTAATCCAAGACTTTATATTATTACAAACTATTTTCACATCAGACTCTTTCATATAAGGAGAAAGCATAAGCTGCACATAGGCAGAAACAGCTGCAAATTTTTTCTGATTGAGTTGATACTCTTGATCTTCACGTTGTTTTCTTACTTCATGATAATGACTGATTGCTTCTTCTGGTATAGGCAAGGCATCTGCATCAGCTGTTTGAGATTTATTTTTTCTTTTAATCTGTGTAAATAACAATGCTATTATGATGGAAATAATAATGATTTCTATAATAATCGTGTTTGTGACAGAGTTGTCTGAGCCAGCTTGATTATTAACGCAAAATGTCGTATATGGAAAGAATATAGCCAAAGTTGTAAGGCTACTGACCATGATTAAAAAGAATTTCTCCCTATGTTTTGTTTTCATAATTACTTCAATTTATTTAAGAATTACTACACAAAAATAGGGAGAAATGCATGAATAATTCGAAAGAATCTATAAGAAAATGCTAGTAGTTAACTATTTTAATATGTTGATATTCAGTGTTTTGTAAGGTGATTTTCTTTTCTCTTGTTTTCTCTTCTTTCACTTGTTATTGTTTTGTTCTCTTTATTTGAGTTCTTGTTTTCACTTGTTCTCTTATTTGATGAAACACTTTTTAACAGGTTAAGAGAAATCTTCTGAGATGCTTCCTTGGATTTGGCATCTGCGTGTCGAGCGTAAATCTCTGTGGTAGTTACGTTGGCATGTCTAAGCATGTTTTGCACGGTGTAGATGTCTGTTCCAAGTTCAACTTGAAGAGTTGCAAATGTATGGCGGGCGGTATAAGTAATATTTAGAAATGCAATAAAAAACAGAATGACGATAATTAAACGTAAAACGTTTATAATTAAGCATTTTGCAAGATTTGCAGAACAGACAGACCTGCAAAAGAAAACAAAATATTGCGACGTTTCAGTTACCAGACTGTTAGCCGCCTGTTTCGAAAACAACGGCAGGTAACCGAATTTTTACCGATAGGAACAAAGCAGATTTGTATTCACTGTTTATCAATGTTTTGCATGCCAAAGGACGCTTTTCAAAGGAGTATTTTTACAACCTAAAAAAGAGCGTTATGAAAGTGGAAAAATTCAAGGTGCTGCTCTACCTGAAAAAGAGCGAGCCGGACAAGACCGGCAAGGCCCCGATCATGGGACGGATCACCCTCAACCGCACGATGGCGCAGTTCAGCTGCAAGCTCTCCTGTACCCCCGGGCTATGGAACGCGCGTGAGAGCCGATTGAATGGCAAGAGCCGGGAAGCGGTGGAGACCAATGAAAAAATAGAGAGGCTGCTGCTTGCCGTACACTCGGCCTTCAATTCCCTCATGGAAAGGAAAAAGGATTTCGATGCCGCCGCGGTCAGGGACATGTTCCAGGGTAACGCGGGCATGCAGATGACCCTGCTCAAACTTCTCGACCGGCACAATGAGGAGATGAAGGCCCGTGTCGGCGTGGACCGTGCACCGACGACAATGTCGACCTACGTGTACACCCGGCGCACCCTTGCCGAATTCATCAAAACGGAATTCAAGGTCTCGGACCTCGCCTTCGGACAGCTCAACGAGCAGTTCATCCGTGACTATCAGGACTTCTGCCTGGAAAAGAAGAAACTGGCAATGGAGACGGTGCGCCATTACCTGTCCATCCTGAAAAAGATCTGCCGCATCGCCTACAAGGAGGGGCACTCGGAGAAATACCATTTCTGCCACTTCAAGCTGCCCAAGCAGAAGGAGACAACACCGAAAGCACTCAGCCGGGAGAATTTCGAGAAGCTACGCGATCTGGAGATACCGGAAAAACGCAGGTCACATGTCATCACCCGGGACCTCTTCCTCTTCGCCTGTTACACCGGCACCGCCTATGCCGATGCGGTAAGCATCACCCGGGAGAACCTCTTCCAGGATGACGAGGGCAGCCTCTGGCTGAAATACCGGCGGAAGAAGACCGACTACCTCGGACGCGTCAAGTTGCTGCCGGAAGCACTCGCGTTGATCGGGAAGTATCGTGACGATACCCGCATCACCCTCTTCCCGCCGCAGGACTACCATACGCTCAGGGCCAACATGAAATCCCTGCGCCTGATGGCGGGGCTGAGCCAGGACCTTGTCTACCACATGAGCCGGCATTCGTTCGGGACCCTGACACTGACCGCGGGCATTCCGATAGAGAGCATCGCCAGGATAATGGGCCATACGAATATCGACAGCACGCAGGTCTACGCTCAGGTCACCGACCGGAAGATATCCTCGGACATGGACCGGCTGATGGAAAGAAGAAAACCTGCGGCCGGCAAGGAAGCCGCAGGCTAAATAAAAAAATTGCCGCCGGAATTGTATTTACGATTCCGGCGGCAATCCTTAAACTTGAATACGATATTATACCAATGCTGCGTGATAGTTCTCCTCCAACAGCTTCTCGATGTCCGACTGCCTGTACAGGATCTTCCCGCCAAGCTGGATATAGGGAATCCGCCCTTGGTCCCTGTAATCCTGCAGGCACCTGCGGCTGATCCTCAACGTTCCGGAAAGCTCCCTGTCAGTCAGGAACCGTTCCCCGTTGAAGGGAGGACGGTTGTCACGGGCAAGACGCTCCACTTTTTTCTCCATGTTGTCCAGCAGGGCAAAGAACCTGCGGACACGTTCGTTCTCCTTGTCGATAATGCCTTCCATCTCTTCCGCTCTTTAAAGGTTTCCGTTCTTCCTTCCTTCTCTCATTGCCTTCTCCTTGCGTCTGATGCCGACGTAGGCCATCAGCTTCTCCACATCCTCTGGCTTATAATAGAACTTGCGCTGGAGGCGGGTGAACGCCAGCCGTCCGGTATCGCGGAGTGTCTGCAGGGTACGTGGCGAGATGTCAAGGCGCAGGCAGACATCCTGGCCGTCCAGTCACTCTCCGAGTTCCTTACAGCGGTTTCTCTCATACAATCTGTCCACATGTGCGGACAGGTTCTCGGCGCGTGCCAGCATCCTCTCAAGGACACCGGCCTCGATGTAGCATATTTCCATATTTTTCAACTTGTTTAAATGTCAGTGCGAATATAAGGGAAGAAACCATGAGAGACAAGCGCGACCGGCACACTGGCAGGAATAGTCATGGATAGTCGGTTTTTGTCATATGGGAAGGAAAAATACTCCGTAGCCGGTCGGTTTTCACGACCCCCTTTGGAAAACCTGAAGGACGGGTGCGTCACGACGATGAAAAAAGAAAAATCCCCACCGGAAGTGAAGCGACCCCAAACCGGCAGGGAGTGTAATAATAAAGGAACGGACTGTTCAGCCCTTGATGTAACCGTACTTTTTCAGGTCGTCCATGAAATGCTCCGGCGTGTCGGTCCTCACCGTCACCCCGTGCAGTTCCCTGTACCGCCCGGAGAAATTCACCATGTACTCCCCGTCGGTGCACCCGCTGTCAAACCAGCTGCCCTCACGCAGGACGCGTACAAACTCGGAAGGGCCGGAGGCGGCAATCCTGCCGCCATCCGCCAAAATACCTGATCTCGTTTTTTTTATTATCGGTATTTCAAATGTCTTAAAAGCCTCTTTGACAGGTTACCATCCGGGATGATCGCCTGAATTCGCATGTACCGGATTTTCTATTTACCAGATTCCATAATGGTTCCTGCCATCCGTTTTTTCTCTGCGGCTGTCGCTTTTTTCCTCGTGGCATCATGGTCTGTTACCGGATAGGAAAAGCCATCTCCATCACAACCATGAATTATAGTGTAGCCATATTTGTATATAGCCGTATGATACGCTATCCGGATAATGCTATCACAGAATTGCGATATAGCCGGATATCAAAATAGGGATAGCCGGGAGCGAAGGGAGCACGCATCCTTCCGGATATAGATATCTCAAAATCTCCATTTGCAGAAGTGTATAAATATCAATCCATTAATGGAGACGATGAAGAAAAACAATAAGGCGTATACGGCTACCTGTTATTCTCCATTTACAGATGTGTAGAAGTTTCAATCCATTAATGGAGACGATGAAAAAACAATAAGGCGTATACGGCTACCTGTTATTCTCCATTTGCAGAAGTGTAGAAGTAGCAATCCGTTAATGGAGACGATGAAGAAAAACAATAAGGCGTATACGGCTACCTGTTATTCTCCATTTGTAGAAGTGTAGAAGTAGCAATCCGTTAATGGAGACGATGAAAAAGCAATAAGGCGTATACGGCTACATGTCATTCTCCATTTGCAGAAGTGTAGAAGTAGCAATCCGTTAATGGAGACAATGAAGAAAAAACATAAGTCGTACACGGCTACATGCCCATTCTCCATTTGCAGAAGTGTAGAAGTAGCAATCCATTAATGGACAATAGGGCATGTAAAGGGCAGATTTTCCGTATATTCGCCTCCTTATCCCCGAATTATGGGCGTAAGTCACATGGTCATGGAGATATATCTATCCTTTAATGGGGAGAACAGCCGGCAAATATCTGATGGAAAAGCCCCACAAACCACAGGAAAATAGCCACACAATGGTCTGATACACAATAATTATTGGAGAAACATGGTCCGCTCCTGCGGACAGCAAGTTGTGTTTTCGTTTAACGAAAACAGGACGGTTTAACGGAGAATACACCGATAAACCGTTACTTATTTCAAGCTCCAGCGTCGCTTTTTACATATCTAACTATAATTCATTTGAAATCACAAAACAGATTGAACCGAATGTGGTTAGTTTGTCTGTTTATTTCATGTCCGAATCATTAGTATGCTATGTTGCAAAGTTCGTATTCATTATGAAAAAATCCGCTTACGAGAACAAGATATTCAGGTAATTTGCCATCCTTTCCCCAAAGAAGTTCGATGTTAAAAAGTTCAGAAAGCGTTTTGGCTATGTCAAATCCGAAGGCTTCGAGTGACGGACGCACTTTTTCCGGGTGTCGGCATGGTGTGCCGCAGTTACGCGTACACTCGTTATCTGAGCAGTGAAGACATTTACCTATATAGGCAAATGAACGCCCTCCATATTTCCGTTCCATATCCAATAATTCGCTCTCGATTCGTATCCGTTCCGGTAAAATGAGTTTTTGTGTATATTCAATCGGAATATCTTTGTCTTCAGGGATTATCTTCGTTGCCATAAGATGTGCATACTTGTATTGTCGGAGAAACGATTCCGTATCAAAATCAAATGGAGGACACCCCCAACTTTTACCGTAATTGGTACATTGTTTGCAAAGTTCAAGAAAATGTGGTTCGTCACGGAATTCGGCGATATATCCTTCAACAGTGATGTCTGAAGTAAAATTTTCTACAGTGTATATACTCATTGTTTCAAAATCATTGTACCGCATAAGGAGTCGAAACGGATGTTTTCATTTTGGAAAAGTCTGTCAATGTATCCGCTTTTCTGCATTTCAGACGCGGTCAAGCAACTTAAATTCGGGGTATCTAACAATGCTATCGAATCGCACATGGACAACGCGATGTCAAGTTCATGTGTCGAGAACATGATACATTTTTTCTCGTCGTGGACAAGCCTACGAAGCAACGCCACAAGTTCGTAGCGATTAGGCATGTCAAGAAAGGAAGTCGGTTCATCAAGGAGAATGATAGGAGTATCCTGTGCCAATGCACGAGCAATCATCACACGCTGGCATTCGCCATCCGACATTTTATCCATCGTGCGGTTTGCATAAGCCTCCATTCCCACCGAAATGAGCGATTGCATGACTATCTCCTTATCTGTTTCTTGCATCCTACCTATCCAGTTGGTATAAGGAGCACGGCCTATGGCTACGACATCCTTGCACCGCAGGTTGGCGATGCGCGTGCGCTCGGTCGTGACGACAGCCAGCGTTTTTGCCATATCTTCGGTTTTCATGCAGGCGATGTCGTGCCCGTCGAGAATGATTTTTCCGGAATAACACCGGTTCAGACCGGCTATGGCGCGGAGCAACGTCGATTTTCCTGTCCCGTTTCTTCCGATAAGGGCTGTCAGTTGACCTTTTTTTATCGTGGCATTTACCTCGTGGAGCAACGAGTTTTCTTTGTAACCTATGGAAAAATGCTGTAATTCTATCATGCGGTGATGGATTTGTTGCGTAAAACCACCCATACGACGATTGGGATTCCCAATAGAGCTGTAATGGCGTTGATCGGCAAGGTGAATATTTTAGAAATGATGTCGCAAAGAAGCAATATCGATGCTCCCGAAAGAATTGTTCCGGGCAGAAGGACATGATGATCGCTATTTTGGAAAAGCATTCTTGTGACATGAGGCATAGCGAGACCTATGAAACCTATCGGACCGCAAAAAGCGGTTATCGTTCCGGCGAGCAGCGTTGTCGAGAGAAACAACAGGCTGCGTGAACGCCGAATATTCAGTCCCATTGTTACGGCATATTCCTCTCCGAACAGCAGGAGGTTAAGCGGTTTGATGGTCAGTACCGCCAACAGCAGTCCGGCAAACACCGATGGAACAAGAATCAGAAGTTGTCCGGAGGTGACGTCACCCAAAGCCCCCATCGTCCAAATGACAAAGGCTTTCAGCGATTCCTCTTTGCTGAGGTACTGCAATATCTGCACGACAGCACCTACGCCCGATGAGAACATCATGCCCAGAATCAGGATTACCATGATGTCTTTTATTCGCTGTCCGACGGCAGTTATCACGAGCAACACGACAGCCGCACCCACCCACGCTGCTCCGGCAATGCCTATTGATGAACCGATCCCGGCAAGTACCACAAGTGCCACACCGAGACTTGCACCGGAACTGATGCCAAGGACATAGGGACCGGCAAGAGGATTACGGAAGAGGGTCTGCATCTGAAGACCGCTGACCGATAAGGCAGCCCCGGCCAACAGTGCCACTATAGCTTTTATGAGGCGTATGTTGAGTACGATTTTTTCCGTGGCACGGGAACAATTTCCCCCGGTCAGTGCTGCCCATACATCGCGGATCGGAATGTTGACAGCTCCCACGGCCAAGTCCAGTAAAAAAAGACCGACCGTGAGCGTAATCAATATGGAGAATAATATAGTCGAACGGGAACGCATCTATTTCAGTTGCTTGTAATACACACACTCTTCCTGCACCAGTTCAGGATGGAATATCTTCACGAGGTCGCGGAGCACGATGTCAGGATTCACGACGGCAGACTCGTAATAGTCGTTACCCCCGGCTGTGTTGGTACGGGCGTTGTTGTTATACACCTCTCCATTTTTGAAACATCGGGTATCGGTGAATTTCGGACATGATGCCTTCAAGTCGTCAAGGGAGTTCGCCATTCCCACGTTCAGCCACATGTCCGCATCCGACGCGAGCAGATATGCTTCTTCTAAGTCAATGGGGATAGAAGCGTTTCCCGTGTTCTTCTGGTAGATATAGCGGCCTCCCGCATCAGTAATCAAGCGGGCTACATAACTTTGGGTTGAAGGCATGAACCACGAGTCGCCATAGGGAACATTAAGCATAACCGAAGGAGTGCCGAGGGTACTGTCGGCCACTTTCTTTTTCAAGGCGTTGTATCTGACCGGGATTGCGGCAAAGGCTTTTTCACCCTTCTCACGTTTTCCTGTGACTTCTGAAAGCACTACCATCCATTCGGCCTTGCCGAGAGGCGACTCTTCAAGATAATCGCCGACATACATGAACGGTATGTCGAGTTCTTCGAGTTTGCTTTCCATTGCGCTTGCGCCGTTCACCCCATAGAGCAGAACGAGGTCGGGATCGAGCGAGAGCAGCAACTCGTAGTTGATGTTCCCTTCATAGCCGACATCGCCAATACTGTCGCGGCGGGCTTGGATGTCTGGGTTGGAAATGTAGTCGATTCCCGAAACGCCGGTTATACACCGGACTTCACCGATTGCGTCAAGCATGGCGATATGAGTGGAAGACATCGCCACGATGCGTTTGGCGTCTCCTTTGAGTACCTGTCCTGCAAACCCTTCGGGAACCTCTTCACCGTTGCGGACGATAAACAGCCATGTGGTTACACTGTCCGCTCCCTGCCAGGGATTCCTGACGGTTATCAGTACGCTTTCCTTCCCGCCCGCCCCTTTGATGTCGAAGCCGGAGGCATATTCGGGAGCATAAAGCAGCAGGTTGAAATCATTGATTTTTGAGCTTTTGTTGTGGCAGCCTGTAAATGCCAGAGAAAGCAACAAAATCAGGCTTAAATTCTTTAATGCGTTCATATTGATGCAGATTATCGTTTACTATTTTTGTTTTTTCCGAACTTGGGTGTTATGCCGATGAATATCTCGAAATTGATGCCCGGCATGGGACGGGACAATACGGAAAGGTATTCTTCATCGAACAGGTTGTTGATGCTGCCCTTTAGCGACAGATCGGCCCATCGGAAAGAGAGCTGTTTTTCCAGTGTCACGTTATTCATGAAGTAAGGGGGCAGATAGCCCGTCAGGGTATAGTCATTACTCGACATGGTATAACGCTGGCTGTAATAACACCATTTGTAAAGCAGGCTCCATGTCCGCCATGACAGACGTCCGGTCACCGTTGCGGAAAACTCCGGCACGTATGGCAACTGTTTGCCGACGGATTGGTCTGCCGGACTCATCGGTTCGCTCTCGTTGATCGAGGAAGTCCACGAGAAAGTTCCGTTCATATCCAGTTTCCAGTCCTTTCCGAGCATTATATCAAGGTGGGCGTTGGTCTCTGCCCCGTAAGCATGTACCTTTTTGAGGTTTCTGGGGGAGAAGAATCCCTTGGTTGTGGGTAGCCAGATGATCCAGTCGTCGATGTGCGAATCGAACCAGTTGATACCACCGCTCAAAGCATATACATTTTCTTTCCCCACCGAGAACGACAACCCCACGTCGTATGTGAAGCCGTGCTCGCTTTTCAGGTCGGGATTACCGCCCGGCAGAAAATAGAGGTCGTTCAGCGTGGGAAAACGGTAGTTCCGGGAGATGGATGCTTTCGCCACGATATTGCCTTTTTTCGACAGTACCCCGTCGATGAAGAAAGCCGGGATAACCGGGGCCCATTCCGTACCGAACATATCCTCGCGAAGGACAAGCGAGGCGGCAAAACGATCGACAGGCCGCCATTTCGCAGAAACGGAACCGGAAAACTCGACACGTCCCTTGTCATACCCGACAACAGCCTTGTTACCTTCCTGCGAGATGATATTTTTGTCCGCGCTTTCCACCAAATGCTGGTGTACGGAAACACCGGCCGTGAACAGCCATTTCTCTGAAGGAGCATAATCCCCGTCCGCACTTCCGTAGAACGTGTTAATCTTACTGCGTGAGCGGGTCATCGAAGCCATTTCGCCGTTTCCCTTGTCCCGCTTGTAATCATAGGCCATCCATGTGTGTATATAGCCGCCTTTTACACCGACCTTCCATTTCTCCCGCACGCGATCCCACGAGAGGACGCCGCGAAACGTCTGCTCCCTTTGGCGGTTCTCGAAGTCCATGTCGTTCCCGTAATCCGTGCTGAGCATCGCCAGTTCCCGGTTGGAATTGATATACCAGGCGTTTAGCCCGAACTTGTCGCCTTCGCCCGTGTTATAATAAATTTCCTGCAAGACGTGCAGATCCTTATAAGCCCCGCTGCGGTTGCGTTCCGTCGGGTAATAGGAACCGATGATGTTCTTGTCCTCGTCATAGATGTTTTCCTTCTTGTCCCGGTTTCGGTATTTGTAGTCGTTGGGGGAAGAGGAATACACCACACGGGTGGAGGACTGCCAGTGTTTGTCACCGTAGGTCAGGCGGAGAAACTCGTCGAACGTGCTGAACGACCCCACTCCCTGCACGTACTGCAACCCGAACCCTTCATGGTTGGCCGGAGAAGTGGAGAGCCTGACCAGACCACCCAAGCCGCCGCCCGTTTCGTTTACCGATGACGTTCCGTGCAGCAGCGAGGCATCATCGATAAAGTAAGAAGGGATGGTGGAAAAATCCGTCATGCCCAGCATCGGGTTGTTAATGCGCATACCATTCCACGTCACTTGGGTATGCGAGGGAGAGGTACCCCGGAAAGCCACGGTGGATAACGTGGCGCGTCCGTAGTTCTTGACAAAAACGGATGAGTTGAATGTCAGCACATCGGCCATAGACAAGGCGATGTTCTCTTTCATGGCGATGGAATCGAAACGGGTTCGTTGCACGCCTATATCCTTCATAGGTCGTTTGCCCACCACCGTAACCTCCGGAATACGTAGTACCCTTTTGGTAATGCTGACGGAATTTTTCTGCTGGGCGGCAAGCAGAAAGGGCAGGCTTACCCCCACGAACAATAGAATAAGATGTCTTTTCATTTTTGTCCTCCTTCCTCATTATTTCCAGCAGAAAGCTCCCGGAATGATTCCCACGTAAAATTCATCGATCAGCTTGCCTTGCGGCGAATAGCGATACACGATACCTTGTTGCTGGTAATCAATAGCGTCGGCCACATATACCTCCCCGTTGTTGGGATTGACCGTAAGGCCGTAGTATTTGGTGTCCCGAAACTCCAGAAAAGGCCGGACGGGAACACGGTCGGCTTCCACCGGCATTCGCCAAATATCGTTGTTGATCCAGTAAAGTGTATCCCGTGTACCGTTGAGCTGGACTTCCGAAGGCCAGTCGCCCAGCTTAAACTTGAACTGTTTCTCTACGGTGAAAGTCTCGGCGTCTATACGATAGAGAGACGGTGCCTCGTAACCGTATGGGCTGCCCTCGTAACCGCCATCCGTGATGGTCCACATCTTGTTGTATTTGTCCATGACCAGCGAAGTAGGTTGTATGCCGATGGTCAGTTCGTCCACGACCTTGTCCGTCTCCGTGTCGATTTTCAGGATGCGGTTCTGGTACGACCAGCAGTTCACATAGACGTACTTGCCGTATTGTACCATTTGTTCGGTGGAACCCGATTCCATGTCCATGTCTGGACATTCGATATAGCCGGTAATCTCGTATGTCTTGGGGTTGATGATGAAGATACGGTAGTCCCATATCTGCGTCACATAGGCTTTCTCATCCGACAGAAAATGGATATACCGGGGTGAGGTGAAACCTGTGATACGGCCCACTTCCTTGAAAGTATTGATGTCGATGGCGAAAATCACATGCGAGTTGTTCACCACGATCCAGCCTATACCGTCCCGGATAACCATAGACTGGGCCACATCGCCCAACTTGAACCCGTTGGCACGGTAAAACACTTCATTCTCCACTTCGCACGTGGCGGGATCGTAGTAGGAAAGCGTGGCATTGCTGTACTGGAAATTCCCCTCGTTGGTAATGAAAAGACCAGAGGCCGATACAGAGAAATCTTCCATCTCTCCGTAATCCCATTTCATGCAACTGCCGAAGACTGGCAGGCAGAAAAGAAAAAGGCAAATCCGTTGTATTGTTCTGCTCATTGTCATTCGGATAAAAAAGAGTACCCGAATCATTACGGGTACTCTGGTTAAGGTATAAGGTTTAATCCTGCTGCGTATATTGTTTGTCCTTCATATTTTGGAAGGTTGGGGTATACCCACATTTCGTCACGCTCCAACTTTCCCCCGTAATCATTCCGTTTTCTATAAACTTGCCGAAGAAAGTGTAGTCGGTAAATTTCGTCAAACCGTCAAAAACAACCCCATGCAAGGTCTCCAACTTCTCCATGGAAAGTGTTTCCTGAGAAAGAAAAGTCGCACTTTTTATCTGTAGCGTACCATCTATAGTCTGTAATTTATCACAAGTAATGCCTGTTGCTTTATTAACGAACAACCCTTCACCTCCTACGTGAAGCAATTCCGGAATATCCAGCGATTTACTTTGTAAAGATATTGCTAACGAACCCTCTCCCTCTTTATAATATACAGGAGAAGCTGAACAACAAACTTTGGATAGTAAGGGCAAGTTACAACTGGTAAAATTTCCAGATAAATAGAACTGTCCTCCCACTTCTTTCAAGACTGGCATTGTGATTGAAGCAAACATGGGTATTTGGATATATCCATATCCATCTATGATTTCCAAGTCGGGAAATTTGGCATTGCTTCGCATTTGGCCTGTCACATTTAGATTTCCATATACATGTTGAATTGTCGATATGGTATAATCGATATTGTTGGTGGTTGGCTTACAAGTGAAGTCTTTGATATTCTTGAACGTGATTTCAGGGAACTTATTATTCGTGAGACTGGTGATGACAAAATTTACATTTGACAAATCTTCGGCTGTTTCAATTTTGGAGAGCTGCACCTTGTTTATAATTTCAATCTGGGGCGCTGTTTCTCCGAAGGTTTCAAATCGGGCGTTCGGCAACAGCAGTGTTCCGCTCACATCTTCAAGATAATCCAGCGTGATGCTTCCAAGTGTGGTGATCTTGCTCCAGTCGGGAAGTTGTTTGAGTGCCGTGAAATTCTTTATCTTTATCTGTCCCTTTATCGTTGTCAGTTTGTCCATTCCACCGAAAGCCTGAAGCACGTCATTTCGTTGGGGAACAAAACTACCGGTAGGAGGAGCTTCCATATTGGCTTCCATAATAATACTTCCGTTTACTGTTTCGATTTCCGGAAGGTTGATGGTTTCCAACATCACGGGGACGGTATGGAAATCAAGGCCACCGGTCTCTTTCAGCTTAAGGAAGCTCATGGAAGTCAGCTTGGCAAGATTGTTTACGGACAAGACCCCTCCGACACTTGTCAGTTCCGGTATTTCCAAAGACGCAATCGAACCGGCTGCTGTGTTCTCTTCATTGAGTCCTTGAAGATTCAGATCCTGACCTACAGTAGTCAGAACCGGAAACTCAAAACTCTGTAACGACGACGCATTGAACATCACGCTTCCTTCAATAGTTGCCAGTTTCTCGAATAGGACATACGTCACTTGGTCGTTATATACCGATATGTCTCCGGAGAGCGTTTCCAATGCTTTCATGGAAATCATGTGAAGTTCCGTAGCTTTCGAGGCGACATCGGTCGAACCTACCTGTAAACCTCCGGCAGAAACGATATTATCCAACCCTGTCAAGTCTGCACCGTTGTAACTGTTACGAATGACAATGTTGCCAGTAACCTCTTTCAAAGATGCCAATGCAGATATGTCAGTGATTTTTTCTGCCTCTTCCGCATCAGAGCCGATAATCAGGTTCCCTTTGACAACGGTTGTTTTGGTTGCGGCAAAAGAAGCTACCTCCTCGGTGGTCTTCAACTCCACATCTCCGTCAGATTCTATCTCGCTTTTCACGACCTTATAGGTATATTCGCGGGCATCTCCGTTATAGGATGTCACCCGGAAGGTTCGTTCGTTATCCCACTCCGTTACCGTTTCAGGATCAGGTATGATTGTTGCAGAAGTTGTGTACTTGAATTCCACTTCGGCGTTGTTCAGCGATACCGTATAGGGAACGGTTATTGTTACTGTATTGTCCGTAATGTCGGCCGTGTACGATTTCCCGTCCACGGTCATCACGACCGATGTGATGAAATTTTCATCTGCATCTTCAGGTATAATTTCATCGTTTTTGTCACACGCTCCCAAAAAGAACAAGGATAGGAGCATGGGAAGAAAATAAATTTTCATACTTGTAATTTTTATTATTTGGTTAGATCCTCAAAAGAAAATACCTCCGTAGAAACTTCGCCCAGCCAGCCGCTTTTGGCCAGAACACCGCATTGTATTTTGATAAAGTCAATATATTGCAGATTGGCTTCCGTTCCATCGGCATGGATGGCATTGGAAATTTTGAAACCGTTCCTTTGTCCGCTTCCATCCACCGTACTGCCGCCTTCTATCTGGTCGTTTCCGAAATTATCCACGTACCCCCAGTCATAACTCTGATTATCCCAATAACCGGTTTGAGAATCTTGGGTGTTGCGGGCGGCCAGACAAGTGCCTGTCAGGGTATAACTGTTTTCCGAAATCCAAGCCGGATAATAATAGTCTTGTGTATGATAAGCGGACAGATAGTCTACCCAGCCATTTCTACCGTCGGAACTGATCCATTGGACATCCATTTTTTTGCCTTCCGGACGGTAATAGGTCACTTCAAAATTCTGTATTGTTTCTTCCTTGCCTGCTTCAGATCCTTTCAGTTCGTACCACTCGTCATCCGGCAATCCGTTTCCGTTTATATCTTGCATGACCCATACGATACCCGGTTCGGAACTGCCGTCAAAGGCGTTCCCCTGAACACAGAAATCATATTGGTTACCCGAATTGGGAATACTGTGGTCGAAGCCGACGATGATATAACCCCCGAAAGAACCTAAAGAGACGTGCAGTTTGTCTTTCAAACGCTGTGTTGCCCATGCGACAGCCGCTTCAGGGGATGTTTCGTTGCCGGTCATACCGCCTATCGTGCTCGTCTCGTTGATAAATTGGCCGGGAGCTGGGGTATATTCATAGACTTTATTCCAGAGCTTGGAACTTCCCGAAGCCCGGAAGCCGTCTTGTTCCTTTTTGTCCACACAAACGACTTTTACGGTGGCAGTGACAGCCGTTTTCCCTTTGTCGATATTCCTGCTTATTTTTTCCGTCGGTGTGTCTTCCGACACAGTACAGGAGACGGTGTATTCTCCGGGTGCGGACGGCGTGAACTTGAACATGCGTTCCACTTCTCCTTCCATGACCTGACCGTCCACACTCCACTCAAAACGGGGATTGTCGAAATACTCCAACAACGGACGCAGGAAAACAGGACGGTCGGCAAAAGTGTACCTGTCCGTGGATGTTTGCAGGTAAGACGGGGTCGGGAATTTGACAACGTAGGGCATCGTTTCCACGACCTCTACGCTTACGTCTTTCGTTGTTGTCCCATCTATATTGGAAGCGTTGATTGTCACCGTATAAACACCGAGTTCTTTTTCATTGAAAGTATAAGTATTCTCGGTGGAAACGATTTTTCCTTCCCGTACCCATTCGATTTTGAACCCTTCGACATCCGAATGCTGAATATCGGGAGTAAATGTGTAATCGGTATTCCGGACGACTTTTAGCCCCTGCGAAGGTAGTGCCAGTGAGATGACCGGAGGGGTGAGTTCTTTCACTTCTACTTTCAGTTCCTCTTCGGCATAGCCTTCCGCATTGTCTACTCTTAGTTTGACATAAAAATCCCCGCATTCATTCCATGTACGTTGAAGAGACGGACCCGAAGAAACCAGCGTACCGTCTATCGTCCAAGCAAAAAGAGCATCTTCAACATTCTGGTATGTCGGGGCGATAGTCAATTCGTGATCGACCTTGACCGTGTAAATACCGGTCTCGCTGTCAAGTTCTATTATAGGTTGTCCTCCTACTTCTTCGGTAATGACTTCATCCTTGTTGCAGGAGGTGAACAGCATACAGGCAGAAATAATAAAATAGTGAAAACGATGCATGATGTGTGGATTTTAGAAAAATAATAGGGATACCCCCGACAGAAGGGATATCCTTGTATTCTTTTTATTGTATGGTGATATCATCAATACAGATATAAGCTGGAGTATTCAAACCGTATGCTCCCGAATCCGAACCCTCGAAGTTGAATTTCACACTTTGCACCCCTTCGGCATTGATTTCCCAATAATCCCATGTCGTGATAGGATCAACCTGTTGTTGACCGTTACGATAATCGGCTAAAAGACGTTTGTAAGTGCGGATCAGACCGCCATTCGCATCATAACATTCCAGATTCACTTGGAAATACCCTTTCATCTCTTTCAGAGGAGTCGCTACCCCCGTAGAACCGAACTGATTACCATAAGTAATGACACCATAAGTGTATGAGGTGTTGCAGATCCACAGGCCGACCAATTTCCGGGGAACATTGAAATAAAATTCTGGTTTAGCCATCCATGCCTGATTGTAAGCATCCACATATCCGTAAACGACACCGAAATTGGAACCGCTGTGCCCGGCTTCCTTATTCTGTCCTTCCGCTTCCACCGCAGTGTTATAGACAGAACATTGGTTTAGATAAGAATACCACCAGTCTCCGGTATTTCCCGACTGATTGGAGCGGATGTTCCAGTTGGAAAGTGCGATGCCGCCGCTGGAATACTCTGTGCTTCCACCTACAGTATTAAACATTGAAAGGAAGAGATATTCTTCCGGAGTATTGTCGTAAATGGTGGTTACTTGAGGATACCCTTGGTACGAATAAAGATTTTCTCCGGCCGAGGTAGGTCCTGCTAACATGCCGGGATCGAAATCATCGAAAGTGATAGTTAAAGTACCGTCCGGATTTGTCACAGCACGGGTTTGCGAAGTTCCGGAATCAACCGGGTCCATCAAAAAGTCATCGTCCGAACTACAGCCAGAGAACAAGGCGGTTGCGGTAAATAGACAGGCACCTGCCAGAAAGCGTAATTTTCTTTTCATAGGTCACTCATTTTAATGTAAAACATATTATTAACAAACACAAAAAATTCCCGTTCGTGCGGACTTACACGAACGGGAATATGTCTGTCTTCAAATATTGAATGGCCGATGAGCTATTCCTTATTTGATTACGACCCGTATATCCCGCAGGTGTAAATCTCATTCCGGTCATGGCAGGTCTTCTGACTCGTCCCGGTCATCGTGCCTTCCCGGTATTACACCAGTGGCAAAAGTTCGATGTCCGTTTTTGTGGACTCACAGCAGCGGGCACTGTCCCGGATTTTCACCGGGTTCCCTTTTCATTCGGAAGGCGTAAACCTCCCGAAACCATTTCCCGACTGCAAAATTATCTATATTACATATCAATTCCAAATAATTCATAATATTTATAATAAAACACACAAAGCATGACAACCGTACTGTTTTAATTAGAGCATTCAAGTTTACGACAAACGAAGACGGTAATTATCATACACAATATCCATAAACCAACAAAACAGCTTGCCATTTTCCATAACAATGCGTTCTGGAATAGATAACTGTTAGCTGCAATTATGCAAGCAAAAAAAGCAGACAGAATAATGACTATTAATATCATGCACCAGAAATTGATCCTATAAATTTATGGAAAACAAGTAAGGGAATGGAAGTTCCGTTGCCGCATGGATGCAGGTGAAGGACCTTCTCTTTTAACGTTGGATACGCCAATGCACGCCAACGGAAGACTCTGATATTATCTGTTTGGAAAGGATATAGGATGTGCGTTACTTTGTCGCATATTCAGAATCTTAAAAAGAATTTTAGTATGGAACTGACAATTATTGAAACAAGCGCGTATTAGGAGTTGAGAAAGCTGGTCAGCACGCTGGTCGTACAGATAGGCGACTTCCAGAAAAAGATTGCCCCGCCTGCGCCGGACAAGTGAATGGATGCGCAGGTCGTATGTGATGGACTTATGCCCAAACACTTTCTGAAGAGTTTCCAGCAGCATCCCCTTGAGTATGGCCAGAACGGCAAATGCGTGGCGTCCGATGTGCGGGGTGACCTCGCCCCGGAGTTGCATTTCCTGCCTATGATTCCAAGACTGAGCCGCATGGCATTGTATTCACCTACCGGAAAGACACATTCGGGGAGTCTTTCTTTTCATCCGTACCCCTATATTTTTCAATCAGTTCGATAGCAATGGGCAATAATTTTACGACATACGCCACTCCCGTTTTTATACGGTTGCCCATCAGCCATGTACCGCCGTCGGAGTCGGTATGGATATTATCGTATGTTATGGCTTTCAAGTCCACATAGGAAAGACCGGTGAAGCACATGAACAGGAACATGTCGCGCATGGCACGCTGGCGTTTGTATCTCGGTTCTATATGGATTATCCTTTGCAGTTCCTCTTCGGAAAGGAAAGAACGCCTCTTGTATTCGGGCATACACTCGAATGATGCGAACGGATGAACCCGTATCCAGCCTTTTTCCTGCGCGATATACATCAGCCACTTCAAGGTATTGACACGCCCGAAGACAGTGGAGTTTGCCAAAGCGCATGTACCGAGCATCCAGTTGTAGTAATCCTCGATGAATGATTTCTCAAGTTCTTCGATGACAATATCCTCTGCATTCTTCTTGCTTTTCATGAAAAGCAGGAGACTCTTGTAATCGGCAACCAGACCGCAGTAGGTGCTTTCGGCTTTCTCTATGCCGATTTTCTTTTTATACGGTTCCAGCTGTTCCCTGAAAAGGTTCATAAGGGTGTGGCATTCCTCTGAGAAGCCGACATAGCGGTTATAGACTTTCTTAACTGTCGTGGTCGCAGATGTACTGGTAGTGCCTGGTGATTTGCGCCTTGATATTGTCAAGCTCCTGATTGAGTGTACGGGCCTCCTCGGACTTGCCTTTGGCCCGGTTGGTTTTGACGTCCCACAAAGCGAGGGACACTTCTTTCTTACAACTGAAACCGGCTTGGGTTCCATTGATGGTGATACGGCCCATAATCGGTGTCTTTCCGTTTTTTACAGACTGTTTATTCTCAAAACACTTAGCTATACATGGTCTGCGATAAGCTAAGAGAGATTCCCCTTACACAAAAGCATGGCATCTCCTTGTCGTATCTCGCCTTTATACTTTTATGTATAGTAGTCTACCGGATCGAATGAACAAGACCTATCCCATACATAAACCAATTTAGACTGCTATGTTATTTTTGAGGAAGAAGATGGAATGAGACCAGATACCCTCTTTAAGGCTGACTGTAAGTCGATTAAATGTAGAAAAAGATTGCTTTTGTCACAAGTAAAGTGTATATTTGCATTGAAAGAATCGTTCTTTGACAGAGGCAAAAGAAAACAGAATATTGTAATTCGCTCGTTTCTAAATCGTTACCTGATATTAATTAAACAGAAATAACTGTTTAATTTTCAATTAGATAGAGATTGTATGATGTTTCAAGCTATGGAAGGTGATGTGCTTTTTAATTTTAGCAGCCTTCAACCATTCGTGCATTACTTTTTGAGTCATATAGTAAAACAATCCTTTGAATACCTTTCCAGTTCCTTTTTTTCCCATCAGATGCAATGCGTCATCATTAATCGGGACAATATTCTGTTTCGTTGTCTTTACAGCCAGAAAATCAAGATACTTACTTCCGTCAGCATATTCTTTCACCATCTCCCAAGTCAATGCGTTAACATCGCTGAAACGTAGGCCAGTAAAGCAAGAAAACAAACATGCCCGTTTCAATACATCTATTTTACAATCTGTGTTGTAGAGCTTGTAAATCTCCTGTAAAGTCAGACTTTCTTTTAATGTATCTTCGTATTCTATGCGGTCGAGGTAGTCATTTATATTCTCATTGATCAATCTGGACCTGTATGCAATCCGGAGGAATCCTCTGAATGTTGACCAATATCCGGCAACTGAGTTATTGGAAAGTCGTTCGCCAGTCCGCATACTTTGAGCATGTTCTAAGAGATATTCTGCAAATCCTTGACATAATTCCACATCAACTTCTCCAAAGGAACATTTCCCGTTGACATAGTTCTTGAAATGTTTGCATACATATATCCACTTCTGATTATGCTTCTTGGCTTCTTTTTCATAATAATCTATGAAACTTTCATTCAGGCGTTGCTTGTCATAAAGATTATACCGTTCATTGATGATTTCCTCAAATCTTCGGCATCGAATGATTTCTGCTTTTTCTTCCATAGTTTTATTGAAAGCAAGTTCATGTGAATTCTTGGGGCTCTCGTAAATGTATATACCCGAATATTCATGACGTATGGTTTTCATCGTTTTTTTGTCCCGATAAGGTGGATAGTAATCGAGATAGTATGACATTTTGCCATGCTTACAATGGCGGAGTCTTAATGTTACTTTCTTACAATTCTGCATATCTGTGGGTATTTATAATTTGTTTCTATTTAATGGCAAATATCCAAGATGATTCTCTGCTTACTACTGGTAATAGAGAGTAATTATAGAGTAAGTTAGAATAAGCTTACTGTTTACGCTCATGGATAGCCCGGATGACATCTTCCTTTAAGAACAGAGTAAACCTTCCATCACGTTTCTTCTGTATATTTTTGTATCGGGCCAGACTGTAAACTTCTTCTCGGCTTAACCCGAACTTCTCTTTGATTTGTTCAACTGTATAATAGTCCTTCTGATCTTTGAGTCCTGGATTTCTGGCATATTCAACATCTGCTTTTGAATAGAATGTAGTTTCATGAACCTTTTTACTTGGTATCTTGTGGCGGGAAACCAAAGTTCTTCTGGCTGCAGTGGACAGACCATACAGCTCTTCAATCTGTTCTCCTGTAATCCATTCGATAGAATCTCCTTCAACAGATTCTGAAACAGGAACACGATGTCCGAATAACTCTTCCACAGCTTTTAACTCGTAGAAGTTTATGTGCTTGATAGTTATTCTCGGAACTTTGGCTTGCCTTGTTCTACCATGTACATGATGAACTGTTACCTTGAACCGTTCAGCAATCTTCTGTGCGGTTATATAGTCTTCAGGAACATCGAACTTTTCCGGATCACGGTTGAACAACTGTTCTACGGCATTTGCATTAAAGTAGTTTCGATGTTTGATGAATAGCTTTTCCAGTTTCCCTTCACGGGTTTTCGCCTGGGCAGCTTTCTCTGTAATACCATATTGTTCAGCAATCTGTTTGATTGAGATATAGCCGTCAGGAACCTTATCGGTCTTCTTCTGTTTTTTTCTTTTCTCAACTTCTTTATCAAGAAAACCTGTAGTCATTCTTTCTTTTATAATCCTGTCAAAGCTATTTCGTTCAACGATTGTCAATCGGCCCTGCTTATGGTTTGGAATGTTATAATTGTGGACATAATAATTGATCTGGTCCTTACTTAATTTGTATTTTTCGTGTATATCCTTATAGGTGTAATAAAGTGGATCAACATTCTCTCTTTCACCTTTGAAGGTATCAATATGCGCACGTGAGTAGTAAACCTTACGTCCTTGTGTGATACGGGGAATATCATTCCTTTGAACGAAAGAAAGCACAGCAGCATGGCTCATACTGAACTTTTCCATGATTTGATCTATTGTGTAATAGTCATTCATATCCATTTCAGCAATAAGTTCTGCAAAGTGTATATCCACAAGAGCTTTGTCATAGAAGGTGTTTCTCCCTTGATACACTTTTTTAATGCCATACTTCTCACAACGATTCCATACAGCACGACGGGTAGTATGGAATTTATTTACAATCTGGCTGACTGTGTAATATTCCCGTTTCTCATGAATCTTGCCTGTTCGTGCCTGATATTCTTTTGGCCGATCGAACAAACCGTCAATATCTTTCCGTCTGATAAGAGTCTTTCCTTTCATCTGAACGGCTTTTATAAGCCCACTGGCAAGTTCTCTGTACACCGAAGATTTTCCGATGCCCAGGTAAGCTGCAGCCTCTCTCGGAGTAAGGAATCTCTTTTGTTCGAGAACAGATTTCTGGGAGGAAACTTCAACAGGCACATCCTGAGGATTTGACTCAAGATAGTCTGAAATTTCCTTCTCTCGCATCTTTCTTTTGTAGTCTTTGCCATTACACTGACGTGAGCAATACTGAGTAGCCAATGTATGTGCAATAAAGAGCTTTCCGCAGTACTTACATCGTTTCTGTATCTCCATTGCCGTTTCTGATATTCGTGATAATTTCGCCAGCGAAGTCACCCAAAAGTGTCCCACCACGTCCCAGGGTGTCCCAGCTTGTGCTCTCAATGTCATTTGGGCATTTTCCCAGGGTGTCCCAAGGTAGTGACTTCAATGTCATTTAGTCGTAATCGCACCGCTTTTAAGTTCCATCGCGGTTCAAATACGGTACAAAAATAGTCGCAATAATTTGAAACAACAAAAAGCTACTCGGAAGTGTTAAAAAATAAAAGTCCCTCAAAATAAGGGACTTAATGTAAGTTATTTGAAGATGTTTTGAGTTGTTTAGTGTACTTTACTTCCCGATGCAAAAGTGCTTAAATATATTCCCCAGCACCTCATCCGTCTCAATCGTTCCGCCCACGATTTCTCCCAAGTGATAAAGACATTCGCGAAGGTCTTGTGAAACCAGGTCACCGGAAAGTTGCATGGCCAGTCCGTCTTGTACGCGGTGGATAGCTTCCAGCGCACGGCTTAGTGCTTCGTAATGGCGGATGTTGCTCACCACTACATCGTTCTGCGACAGGTCGGGCAGGGCAGCGAAGTCCACCAACTGCTTCTGAAGCTGAGAAAGTCCCTCTTTCTGCTTGGCCGAAAGGGAAAGCACACAAGCATCCTCCGGCAAATCGGGGAGAGCCACTTTCAGGCGATCAAACTGTGCATCCTTCGAAGCCGCAGTATCCATATCTGCCGATGGAAGCAAATCCGCTTTGTTGAGCACAATCACCAGGTGCTTACCTTCGCAGCGAGGAAGAATCTTGTCGGCCAACTGACGATATTGCTCTTCGGCACAAGTGGCATCAATAACCCAAAGCACGATGTTGGCCTGATCTAGCTTCTGGAAACTCCGTTCGATGCCTAAGCTTTCGATGGTGTCGGTTGTTTCGCGGATACCGGCGGTATCGATGAAGCGGAAGGTGATACCTCCAAGATTCATGGTGTCTTCAATGACGTCGCGGGTGGTGCCATGAATGTCGCTCACGATGGCACGTTCTTCGTTCAGGAGGGCATTCAGCAGGGTGGACTTACCGGCATTTGTTTCGCCAACGATAGCCACGGGCACTCCGTTCTTCAGAGCATTGCCCACGCTGAACGTATCTACCAGGTGATGGATAACCTGCTCAATCTGACGGGCGATGTCTTCCAGTTCCGAACGGTCGGCAAACTCCAGTTCCTCGTGGTCGCTGAAGTCGAGTTCCAGCTCCATGAGGGAGGTGAGATGGAGCAGTTTGTCGCGCAGGACGGCCAGTTCACGGCTGAATCCGCCGCGCATCTGGTTCATGGCCATGCGGTGGGTAGCGGCAGAGGTGGATGCAATGAGGTCGGCCACGGCTTCGGCCTGGCTCAGGTCCATCTTGCCGTTCAAGAAGGCACGCTGAGTATATTCACCCGGTCCGGCGGCACGGCATCCTTGGCGGATAAGGAGCTGCATCACTTGCTGGAGGATGTAGCTCGATCCGTGGCAGGAGATTTCCGTGGAATCCTGACCAGTGTAAGAGTGGGGGGCACGGAAAAGGCTGACCAGCACTTCGTCGATGATTTCTCCTTCGGGCGTGAGGATATGGCCGAAGGTGAGAGTATAAGGTGCGCGTTCGGCTAATGGTTTGCCGGAAACGGGCTTAAAGACGCGGTCGGTGAGGGTGATGGCTTCCGGCCCCGACACGCGGATGGTACCGATGGCTCCACCCTGAGCGGTGGCAATGGCACAGATGGTATCTTCAGTTTGTAATATGTTCACGTGTGTATGTCTTTTTAAAATCCTTGCAAAGATACGGTTTTCGGGTTACATCCGGAAGTGGAGTCGGCAGATTTATGCGGGCTGGTAGAGGGTTTTCACCAGCAGGTCGACTACTTTTTCGAGGTATTCACGGTCGGTTTCATCGAATGTAGCCAGCTGGTCGCTGTCGATGTCGAGCACGCCCCGCACTTCTCCTGCCGCTATCATCGGCACGACGATTTCGGAACGGGAGAGGGAACTGCAGGCAATGTGCCCGGGGAACTTATCTACGTCGGGCACGAGTTGGGTACGGGCTTCAGCCCAGGCGGTGCCGCATACGCCGCGTCCTTTCTTGATGCGGTAGCAGGCCACGCTGCCCTGAAACGGACCAAGGTGGAGTTCGCCTTCGTGTACGAGGTAGAAGCCTACCCAAAAGAATCCGAAGGCTTCTTTCAGGGCGGCACTGGTGTTGGCCAGTACGCTGATTTCGTTTTTCTCGCCTTCAATCAGAGGGGCGAACTGTTCGAGGAATTGAGCGTATCGCTGACGTTTGTCGGTAAGGGTGGATTTAAAACTTGCTTCCATATGAGTGGGTTTTCAGACATAAAAGCAGGTTCTCTCCCGAAGAAGAGAACCTGCTGATTCATAATAAGTTTGTTAGATTCTTTCGAGCACGACTTTAATCAGGTCGTCAATTTTGTTCTTGTATCCGGTGTTGGCTTCCTTGGCTACGCGGTTCGCAATGACCATGCACACGGTGGTAGCTTTATGGCCTTGCAGACGTGCCAGTCCGGCCAGTGCGGAACTTTCCATCTCGAAGTTGGTGATGCGGTGTCCCTGATATTCGAAGTTCTCGATTTTCTCGTTCTGGTGCGGGTCGGCCAGTGGAATACGGAGCTGGCGTCCTTGAGGACCGAAGAAACCGCCACAGGCTACTGTCACACCACGTACCATGTCTGTACCGGCGATACGGTCTACCAGTTCTTCGTTGGCATGAATCACGTAGGGAGCCGGTGCACAGAGATTGCCTGTCCAACCTAAATGGTTAAGCAGAGCACGTTCCATGGGCAGGTCGCATACCGCGTTACGTCCTTCGTAGAAGTTCAGGAGGCCGTCGAATCCTACGGAGATAGCGGAACAGATGTAGGTGCCTACAGGCGTATAAGGTTGCAAGCCGCCGCAGGTACCGATACGCACAATTTCCAACTGACGGAAGGTATCGTTTTCTTCACGGGTCTGGAAATTGATGTTGGCCAGTGCGTCGAGTTCATTCATTACGATGTCTACATTGTCGCATCCGATACCGGTAGAGGTTACCGTGATGCGTTTGCCCTGATAAGTACCGGTCACGGTACGGAACTCACGGCTTTCTACTTCGCATTCTTTGGTGTCGAAATGAGAGGCTACGAGAGCTACACGTCCGGGGTCGCCTACCAGGATGACTTTATCTGCCAGGTGTTCCGGTTTCACGTGGAGGTGGAACACCGAACCATCTTCATTGATGATCAGTTCTGAAGGAGGAAAATACTTTTTCATACGCATTTGTTTTTAGTTAGCAAGTTAAGTGTTTTGTTTCTGTCTTTTTATTTGCCGATGGGTTCATGTCCGGCCGGGTGTGAATCAGGGCGGGCAATGCTGCTTCGCATGTCGGTGTCGGCCTGAATGTTCTTCATCCGATAGTAGTCCATGATACCGAGGTTGCCGCTGCGGAAGGCCTCTGCCATGGCTTTAGGCACTTCTGCTTCGGCTTGAATTACGTTAGCACGTGCTTCTTCGGCTTTGGCTTTCATTTCCTGCTCCAGGGCAACAGCCATAGCACGACGTTCCTCAGCCTTTGCCTGAGCGATGTTCTTGTCGGCGTTGGCTTGGTCTATCTGCAAGGAAGCTCCGATGTTACGACCTATATCAATGTCGGCAATATCAATGGAAAGGATTTCGAAGGCAGTACCGGCATCCAGTCCCTTACGCAACACAAGTTTGGAGATGGAGTCGGGATTCTCGAGTACTGATTTGTGGTTTTCGGAAGAACCGATGGAGGAGACGATGCCTTCGCCTACACGAGCCAGTACGGTGTCTTCACCGGCACCACCCACTAATTGGCGGATATTGGCGCGTACGGTTACACGGGCTTTGGCTATCAGCTGGATACCGTCTTTGGCTACAGCGGTTACAGGAGGTGTGTCAATGACTTTCGGGTTGACCGACATCTGTACGGCTTCGAACACGTCACGTCCGGCCAGGTCGATTCCGGTGGCCATCTGGAAAGACAGGTCGATATTGGCTTTTGATGCCGATACCAGTGCATGTACCACCTTTTCCACGTGTCCGCCGGCCATGTAGTGAGCTTCCAACTCGTCGCGCGTAATGGTGCTCAGTCCGGCCTTGTGGGCTTCAATCATGGCAGGCACGATGACGTAAGGCGGTACGTTACGGATACGCATCAGGAACAGCTGGATAAGCGAAATCTTTACTCCTGACACCTTGGCCGAAAGCCAAAGAAAGAAAGGTACATAGTGAAAGAATATGACCAGGAAGATAATGGCACCTCCGGCCAGTATAAACGGAAGATAAGCGGGATTAATCATATAACTTAGATTTAAAAGTGAATACAAAAAGGGAGAGAGGGATTATGCCTGCTTCACGTAAACAGTGGTTTCGTTGATGCGGACAATTTCTACCGGTGTTTTTTCGTCGATGAATCCGTCGGCCGATTGCACCTCGATGATGTGTCCGTTGAAGTCGGCATTACCTATCAGGGTCAGGCGGGTGACGCTCATGCCTTTGTCACCGGGTTTCAGGTCCATTCCTTCAAAAGGTGAGGGACGGTAGTCGAGCGTTTTCTTCAGCGACAGGCGGTCTACGGTCTTAGAGCGCATGAACCACCACGTTACGCCGATGATACCCAGCAGGGAAACTCCTAAGGTAATGAATCCTGCCTCCGAACCGAGTGATGTAAAGGCGGAATAGATAGCATACAGGATGCATACCGCCGACCCGATTCCCGCTATGCTGATGCCGGGAATCAGGAAGACCTCTATGGCAAAAAGTATCAATCCGCCTACGATGAGTGCAATGATAATCAGTGTTTCCATGGTTATGTGAATATTAAGGATTTTTGAGTTTGCGGATTTCCGTGTTCCGGATGTCGAGGGTCAGACGAGCTATCTCCTCGCGCAATTCCTTCACCCGTTTTTCCTGGTCTAGTATGCCGGGAGTCAGCTGACTTTTTGTACTCTGATTACCAGAAGCGTACTTGGCCCGTACTCTGTCAAGTGCATCAATCATCGTATCCAAATCCTTTTCCTTCTGCTGGAGCAACTGATATTTCTTTCGTGCATCAGCCGATCGGAAATCACTAAGTGTGTGATAAATAGCGTTATCGTCCACCACGAAACGGAAGTCACCTTTCTTCTGGGTTTCATTGCCTCCGTACATCACTTGTGCCAGTTGCTGTTTGGCGATGCGTACCTTGTCGGCATCGTTCCAGGTGTGACGGATACCGTTCAGCATAGCTACGTTGGTCAGCAGCGCAGGGTCGGTGGTGTCATAGTCGTACACCCGCTTGGAATTGTTGGGGGCAAACACGTACACACAGACTTTTCCTTCCGGCTGATAGCGGTCGGAAGCAAACCAGCCCAAGTCGTTGAAATCGTCGATGGCATACATGTAATCATTGAAAGGAGAGTTAAACGGTAATCCCATGTTGTCGGGCTTCAGGTAGCTTCCATCCTCTGCGTCATAGCGGGTAATGAAAATATCGTATCCGCCTAAACTGGCTTCGCCCTTGGCTGCAAAATACAAGGTAATGCCATCGGAATTCATGAACGGATAGTTCAGGTCGGTACCCACCTCTTCCAGTCCTTTGACTTTCTCCGGCACACTCCAGTCTCCGCCTAATGTAGCGCTGGAGTACAGCACCTTCTGGTTGGTTTCCGGCAAACGGTGGGAAAGTATCTTCTTGTCCTTCATCCCGTTCGTAAATTCCGTGCAGTCGCTTTCTCCTGTCAAACCGATTTTTCCAGATTCTTCGTGGATTTTATAAGCTTCAAGAAAATTCGCTTTATCGACTACAAAACTATCAATTACGGCCACATTCTCTACGCCTCTTATCATACGAGCTCCCATGCGGTAGCGATTCATCAAGCCTTCCACTTCAGAAGCGTCACGATTTTTTCTTTCCAGCCAATAGATATGTTCATCCAGATTCTCAATGGCTTCGTCGAAACGGTAGAGGTCGGCATACGCCTTGCTCAGATAAAGATAACCGTTGATTACCTTGCGTTCGGCACTCTTTTCCAGATAAGGAAGTGATTCCTGCAGTTCGCCTGTCTCGTAACAGCAGGCGCCGTACCAGAAATTGTAATTGGCATTCGAAGAAGACTGTTTCACCAAGCGCTTGAACACGGGTTTGGCCTTATCGAATTCTTTATTGTTGAACCATTTCTGTGCCTGGCTTAAGCTTTGGGCAGAAGTTCCTCCTGCGCAACAAAGAGCCAGCAGAGGAAGCAAATATCTTTTTTTCATCGTTTCTGTGTCTAAAAGTTTCTCAAATGTAGGAATATTCTTGGAATTATGCCATTTTCTGTTCTGCTATTTTTCATTCAGGCAGAACTTTTGTGTGTTTATTTTTGCGAATGTAGTAAATAATACGCTATTGTCAAAGCGTACGCTCCGGCTGACTTGATAAAAATCTGTAACGAGAACCTGTGGTTCGGGCGTTTTTTCGTAAATTCGTCGCCGTTTTAACAACATACGATATGGGAAAAATGACGGAAGAAGACCGCCTGATGCGCCGCATCAACCAGCGGTTTATGAAAGGAGTGATGAATTACAAGCTGATAGAGGAGGGCGACCGCATTCTGGTGGGGCTTTCGGGAGGAAAGGATTCGCTGGCCTTGCTGGAGTTGCTGGCCCGACGTTCGCGCATCTACAAGCCGAAGTTTTCGGTGGTGGCGGCGCACGTGGTGATGAAGAACATTGCTTATGAATCCGACCAGACTTACTTGCGCGAATATGCCGAAAGTTTGGGAGTGCCCTACGTGTGTTATGAAACGGAGTTCGATCCGTCGACCGATACGCGAAAGTCGCCGTGCTTCCTCTGCTCATGGAATCGCCGCAAGGCCCTTTTCACCGTGGCCAAAGAGCAGGGATGCAACAAAATCGCCTTGGGACATCACATGGACGACATACTGGAAACCCTGCTGATGAATATGACCTTTCAGGGAGCATTCAGCACCATGCCGCCGCGCCTGGTGATGCGCAAGTTCGACATGACCATTATCCGCCCCATGTGTCTGGTACACGAAGCCGACCTGAAAGAGATGGCCGCTCTCCGTGATTTCCGCAAGCAGGTGAAGAACTGCCCGTACGAGAAAGATTCTCACCGTTCGGATATGAAAGAGGTGTTGGCACGTCTGGAAGCCATGAATCCGGAGGCTCGCTATAGTTTATGGGGAAGCATGAACAACATCCAGCACGATATGCTTCCGATAGAAATAAAAGAAGACGGCTCACTCAAATAAATGTCAGTCGGCAGAATGAAGAATCACCTGTTTGCCGGACATGGTGACTTTTCCTTCGGCAATCAGTTCAGACAAAGCACGAGCCAGTGACGGACGTGCCACTCCTAAGATAAAGGCTACTTCCTGCTGGTTGTGGATGCCACCGTGCATTTTCAGGTAGTTCAGCAGGCGTGATTTCAAGCTTTGCAAGGCAAACTCGTTCAATTTTCGACTCAGGAACAAACTCCGGTCGGATATCGTGGCAATGAAATTCCGCATTACAGCCGGCTGGGCATGCATGAACTCCTCAAAACGTATCCGGTCCATTACAAGTACCTCACAAAGTTCTGTGGCTTCCACATTTACCGGAAAGCGATTCTCCGAGGCATAGATAAAAGCCGGTGCCAGAATGTCGGGTGCCTTAATCCAGTCGATGGTAAGTTGCTTGCCCTCGGCATTCTCCATTTGTGTCCTCACATGTCCCTTTATCAGAATAAACAAGGAGCGGCACACGTCACCCTGGCGGGCAATGAATTCTCCTTCCTTATATGTGCGCAGACTGTTCGGGGCTTCACGGAGCAACTGATAAAGTGCCTCCGGGTCACAGCCTTCAAACAGGCTCATTCGGCTCAAAATTTCGGTATGCATCTTTCTTTTAACTTTTCTTTGGGTTGCGTGTCACATAGGTGACAGAAATCCCGTGCAGGATTCCTCATCTTTGCGCAAACTTAATGAAAAATCAATAATAACCCAAGAAAGAATATGGAAGGAAATATGTTTTGTTACCAGTGTCAGGAAGCGGCTAAAGGCACTGGATGTGTGTTGCGAGGAGTGTGTGGAAAGAAAGATACCACCGCACGCTACATGGATTTGTTGCTCTTTGTGGTGCGCGGCGTATCGGTGGCTGCCGATGCCTTGCGCACGAAGGAATACGAAGTGGAAGCCGGTACGAATGAGTTTGTCACTGACGCACTTTTCTCTACAATTACCAATGCCAATTTTGACGATGAAAGTATCCTGGCTCGTGTGAGAAAGGGACTGGAACTGCGCGATCGTTTGAAGGCATGTGCCGTAGAAGCAGGTATCGTCCTACCGGAAGCGGATGAACTGACATGGAACGGTAAAGAGGAAGAATACCTGTCCAAGTCAGCTTCCGTAGGAGTGTTGAGAGAACGGAACGAGGACCTTCGCTCGTTGAAAGAACTGCTGATGTACGGACTGAAGGGAATGGCAGCTTACCATGAACATGCCATGCGTCTGGGATTTGCCGACGAGGCCATTCATGCCTTTATGCAATCGGCTTTGGCGCGTATTACCACACAAACAATGGGAGCGGATGAACTGGTGGCTCTGGTACTCGAGGCCGGACAGCACGGAGTGCAGGTAATGGCTTTGCTGGACCGTGCCAACACCACTCGCTACGGACATCCGGAACTGACGAAGGTAAACATCGGAGTAGGGAAGAATCCAGGTATCCTGATCAGCGGACATGACTTGCACGACCTGGAAGAGCTTTTGCGCCAGACGGAAGGTACGGGAGTAGATATATACACGCATAGCGAAATGCTCCCGGGGCACTATTATCCGGCCTTCAAGAAATACAAGCATTTTGTAGGAAACTATGGAAATGCCTGGTGGAAGCAGCGTGAAGAGTTTACGGCATTCAACGGCCCGATTGTGTTCACCACCAACTGTATCGTACCGCCACTGGAAAATGCGACTTATAAGGAACGGATGTTTACGGCTAATTCAACGGGGTATCCCGGATGCAAGCATATTGCCACGGATGCCGACGGCCACAAGGATTTTTCAGAGGTCATCGCACTGGCCAAACAATGCCAGCCGCCTGTAGAGCTGGAGCAGGGAGAGATTATCGGCGGATTTGCCCATAATCAGGTGATGCAACTGGCTGACAAGGTGGTAGAAGCCGTGAAGAGCGGTGCCATCCGCAAGTTTGTGGTTATGGCCGGATGCGACGGACGCATGAAGAGCCGCGACTACTATGCCGACTTTGCTCAGGCACTTCCGAAAGATACGGTTATCCTTACGGCTGGTTGCGCGAAGTACCGTTACAACAAACTTCCGTTAGGCGATATTCAAGGAATTCCCCGTGTGCTTGATGCCGGACAATGTAATGACAGTTACTCATTGGCCGTAATTGCCTTAAAGCTGAAGGAAGTCTTCCAGTTGAACGACATCAACGAACTCCCCATTGTGTACAACATTGCCTGGTACGAACAGAAGGCGGTCATCGTCCTGCTGGCCCTGTTGAGCCTGGGCGTGAAACATATTCACCTAGGACCTACCTTACCAGCCTTCCTCTCACCAAACGTAGCCAAAGTACTGGTAGAACAGTTCGGTATCGGAGGCATTACTACCCCCGAAGCGGACATGAAACTGTTCGGTATCTGTTGACGGCTTAATACGATTTCTCGTTAGCCAAGTTCCAGGCGTTAAGGAAAGAAGCCTTGGTGATTTCCACCACCTTCTCCCAGTTCAGCTTGTCGGCATGGTCAGAAGGCTGGTGGTAATCCGGATGTCCGTCAGTGTGATACCAGATGATGGGAATGTCGTGTACGGCAAACGAAGCATTGTCGCTTCCTCCCACCGGACGGTCCCACGGGCGGTAATCCGGTTGCAGTTTCAACCCGTAACGGGCAATGTCATCCTTGAGCCACTGGCCCAGTGCCGGATGTGCTTCCGTATAGAAATACACCACGTGCTCAGGTTGTTCCGGCCGATTGTTCCGGCCAATCATATCGAAATTCAAATAACCTTTGATATCCTTTATAAAATCGCAGTGCTGCATGAAATACTTAGAGCCTAAGAGTCCTTTCTCTTCTCCATCCCAGAATGCGATGATGACGTTGCGCAGGGGCTTTTTGCCACTGGCCTGAAAAGCACGGGCAATCTGCATCACGGCCGATACACCCGACGCATTGTCATCGGCTCCGTTGTAGATCTTGTCACCTGCCAGTGTTTCATCAATTCCCAAGTGGTCGAAATGTGCGCCTACCACTACGTACTCATTGGTCCGTTCTCCTGGAATCATGCCCAATACATTGGCCATGCGGAGCGAACGGTGCGTACCCTGTTTCAACTGGGCAATGGAATCAGGATGTACCTGCCAACGGCCTTTCTGCTGCCGTTCCTTGGCACAGGCTTCGAAAGGCTGGTAATACGAATCATCATACAGAGGAGCAATGCCGGCTTCCTGAAGACAGGAAACCAGGTAGCGGGCTGCCACGCGCGAGCCAATCATGCCGGCTTCACGTCCTTGCAGCGCGTCATCGGCCAAAAAGCCTACAATGGCCTCGGCAGAAGTACGGTTGATACTCTTCAGACCTTTTTCTACGGCGGTCTGTGCCTGAAGGAAAGATGTACCGCATGAGCCTATCGCCCACACCAGTAGGAGAGAAGTGATTGTCTTTTTCATAATGAGAGCAAAAATAGGCAGAACTTATGAATTTCACAAACTTATCCTAAAAATTGAGATTGATTCCAGTCATCACAGTGGCACGCGGCATGGGATACCCGGCATTGATTTCATATTTCTGTGCCAACAGGTTTTCACCACATGCCCAGATGTCCAGCCAGCGGTTCACACGGAAGGTAGCACGCAGGTTCTAAAGCACGAAATCTTCGGTCACCACGGGGTCTGTCTGCGTATAAAGTCCGGCAATGTATTGCAGCCCCGTAGATACGTTCCACCGCCCTCGCGAGAAACTGGTTCCGGCATAAAGTTTATGTTCCGGAGCAGCGATGACCGGATTCTTCATGTGAAGGTAACTGTAATTTCCGTCTACCGACCAGTGGCGGTCGATACGGTAGGCAGCCTGTACTTCTACACCCGCATTCTCTATCTCTCCGGAGTTCTGGTTCAGCATACCACTTCCGTGAGGATTCGGCGACGTCTGGATAAGGTTCTTTCCGTCAATAAAGAACAGATTGACGCCATACTGCAGCTTGCCATTCATCAGTTGCTGTGAGAAGGCCAGTTCATAGTTCCACATAGATTCTGGTTGCAGGTCAGGGTTTTGTGGCGGGAACATGTACATTTCCCGAAGGATAGGGTAGCGGAAACCTTTTGAAGCCGATGCCTTCAGTTCCATAGCTTGTGGCAGATGAAAAGCCAGACCGACCTGCGGTACCCATTCCGTTCCCACACGCGAATGATGGTCTACCCGAAGTCCGGCATTGAACGTCAGCCACGAACGGATGTCCTGACGCAAGTCCACGTATCCGGCCAGTTCATCTTCCTGTTTATCCACCAGGTCGGCAGACGTACCCGCATTTTCTCCACTCACATATTCATTCCACGCATGCCCTCCGTAGCGGAACCAGTCAAAACCAAAGGTAATGCGGTTTCCCTTGAAGAATCGGGAACTTTGATAGAGCGAAACACCCATCATGTGGTCGCGGGAGTTGAAGCGGGCATCTTGCGGACCCTCTCCGGCAGAAGGAGTGTATCCGTTGTTAATCCAGTGGTTCCCCCAGTTATAGAAAAAACTG
>NZ_JBBKBF010000043.1:0-34524 GCF_037892625.1 Phocaeicola sp. ICN-14070
AAAAAACTCCATGCGCCGGAAGTCTTTTCGTAGCGGTTCTCCATGGCAAAAGAAGTGACTCCGCGCGTAATGCGCTGGTCGCCGTCGAGTAACGGGGCAGTTATCGGACCGGGATAGGAGGCATTGAAATGTGTCACGTTTACATCTCCATGCAGGTTCCAGTGTTCAGCCACTTCATATCCCAACTTGGCATATCCGCCGTATTGTTCAAATCCCATATCGGTCCGATGTCCGTCGGTCCGATTGTAGGAGCCCGATACCACACTCGAGAACCGTCCCTTGCGGACACGGTTGGTGAGTTCCGTTTCCAGCGTGTTATACGAACCATAACCCGCATGAAGATGTGTATCGACCCCGTCTTCCTGCATCTTCCGTGTCACAATATTGATCACGCCTCCCATAGCATTCGAACCGTAAAGTACCGAGGCAGGCCCTCTCAACACCTCTACGCGCTCGGCCAGAAACGACTGGTAGGCATCGGCTATCGGATGACCGAAAATCCCTGCATATTGCGGATGACCGTCAATCATGACCATCAACCGGGCCGTACCTCCACTCAGTCCGCGCAGAGAAATTCCACCCGCCGCTCCGGTTGACACACCGTAGCCCATGATGCCTCGCGAAGTAACAAAGAGTCCGGGCACCTGTTCAGTAAGCACGGGCAGCAAAGACGGTTGCAAGGCACTTTCTATCTGGGCGCGCCCTACGACCGACACGGTCTGTGAAAGATGCCGCACATCCGTTTCATGGCGTGCTCCGGTCACTACCACCTCGTCTATCTGGTGAATCTTGCTTGTCAATGAAAGTGTATCTCGTTGTGGCTTCCGGGCCATTCCTGCATGGCAAGCCAGGCCGAGCAGTAAAACAGGTATCGTTCGTTTTTTTCATTCAAGTCGTCAATTAAATGTATGCACGTAAAAGGATGCAAAAGTAAAAAATCCTATTAAAAACAAATTGCTCAGAGCCAATATAATTGCCCCTGAGCAAAACCTTATTCTAATTCTTTTTATCAAGTTTTTTATTCTGCTAACGAGAGGGTTACGGTAACTTCTCCTTTGCCACCCAGCAAATCCAGCATCTCATTGCGGCTGGACACGCCATCCACCTTTCCCAAGCGGGTAAAGTTCCATGAATTCGTATCGTAATAAATAACAAACGAGTTGCCCTGATACAGAATCAGGTCGCCGGGAGATGTGGTTGTCTGCCGGTCATTTCCCGACTGTTCGGGTGTGTTCGTTTCAGGTGCAGACGGGGTATCGTCCGAAGGATTGCAGGCAAACAGAGTCATGCCAGCAAAAAGCAGAAGCGGGAATAACAAGATTCTCTTCATAAATAGAAATGTAGGTGACAGAAAAGGGAAGAGTGAAAGGTCATCGGCTCCCGACAAAAGCGAGAAGCCGATGACGCTGGATAGATTATTGCAGTTTACTATATTCTTCGTCTGAGACAGGTTCCAGCCATTCGTTCGAAGTGTTTTCTCCTTCCACTTCGAATGCCAGGTGTGCAAATCAGCTGTCGGCTGCTGCCCCGTGCCAGTGCTTCACGCCGGCAGGAATATGAATCACCGTGCCCGGCAGAATCTGTACGGCAGGTTTTCCTTCTTCCTGATACCAGCCACGGCCAGCTACTCCGATAAGCATCTGTCCGCCGCCTTTAGTCGCCCGGTGAATATGCCAGTTGTTGCGGCATCCCGGTTCAAAGGTCACATTGAATACCGGCACCTGTTCCTTCGAAACCGGAGCCAGGTAACTCTGACCGATAAAGTATTGTGCAAATGCGGTATTCGGTTCTCCGATTGGGAAAATCATTTCGCGCTGGAAAGCTGCCTTTGCCTCTTCTCCGGCTACATCTTCCGCCCACACTTCCTTGGCCTGACGGAAAGCGGCCCATGCTTTCGGCCATCCGGCATAAAAGGCAATGTGCGTAATGATTTCCGAGATTTCCGTACGGGTGATGCCGTTCTGCTTGGCAGTCTGCAAGTGATAAGTCAGCGAGCTGTCGGTAATCCCCTGACTGATAAGTGAAGTGATGGTGACCAGACTCCGGTCGCGCAGACCGAGTTTGTCGGTACGGCTCCACACCTCACCGAAAAGTACATCATCATTAAGTTCCGCGAATTTAGGAGCAAAATCTCCCAGCTGATCGCGTCCAGCTGTCTGTTTAATCGTTTCCTGTGCCATAATAGTTGTACTGTTTATTACCCATGCGGCAAGCGCAAGGACCATTTGTATTTTCATAATGGTATGAGTTATTGGTTTGTCTTCTTTTTCAATGGCAAAGTTAACCGATTAATATGGGGAGAATGTATACCATTTACAGATGTTTATACCCGAATTGTGGAAAGTGTTTTCTATATATAGCGAAACCGCCATTTCGGAAATGGCGGTTTCGAAACTTATTCATTGATTACTCGGTTCAACTCCTCCACATGATGCAGGATAATCCATAGATACATAGTCGATACCACATGAACGGCAGAGTTCAGCTCCTGTAGAGAAGCATCTGGAGCGGTATGTGACTCGTTGTTTCTCCACTGTTTGACAAGCTCCAAATAAGTATAGAACTTCTGGTATCTCTCATCTTGATTGTACTTCAATCCTCTCAAACAACTGAAAGACAAGATACAATCTATAAATGTAGGCATACTGCTTTCATTCTTAGTATTGACCATTTCCTTCTGATGTAACAAATAATACACCTTCTTCAGGAAGACCTCATATTTGGTGACGATTGTATTAAAAAGCCTGCGTTTGTCTACCAGTTTCATATTTTCCAGACAATAAATCCGGTTAAACGAGTCCAATAAAAGTTCGTTGGCTCCATCTATTGTAGCTACAGACTTTGCACTTAATGTCTTTATAAAGCAGTCAGCAGCAAGAGATAAATCCGGCAAATACGGAGCAAGGTCTGAGAACTCAGCTTTCAAATCTGTCAGGAATCTTTCTTTGAACAATGCAGTGATAAACGGTAGTTCATCTTCCTTCCTTTTGTAGTTCTCGTACATTACCCTGGCCATCTGTGTCATTACATTTCTGTAAAAATCGCTGTTCTCAAAAAGCTTGGCAAAAGAATCCATCTGCTCTACATAACAGCCTCTGGCAACCTCATCGAATATCTGAGGGAATATACTTTCCTCGAACTGCTTTTCATCCGTATTGTTGGCCTGTTTGGTCAGTTTCCTTTTTGCTGTCGAAACCATTTTGTCATAAATAGATTCCACTATCACCCTGTCAGCTTCAGAGAACTGACCCTGATACATGATGTTAACCTTGTCAATGATACGACTGAGCAGGTCCTCATTGTCATTCTTTGGCTTTCCAGCTTTCGGGTTCTCACCTTTAAGAGGCTTCACTGATTCCTCCATCTGAATGGAAACCGTTTCTCCCTCCGATATCTTTGAGTTTACCAGCATAATCTGTTTGTTCAGGTCAATCCTTTCTTTGGGATTCTTAGGCAGAAGTCTGTACAGATAGTCGGCATACACATAAGCTTTATACAACTCCTTATCAAAAGTTCTTGCTATCTGAGCCATATAAGAATAGAAACGGACGAAATTTTTGATTTTCGATCTTACCTCAAAGCGTTTTTCTTCATCAAGCTCTTCGTATCGGCCGATGGTACTCTTGAAAGCATTCGACAAAACTCCCAAACGGTCCTTCTGCTTGCTGATGTCTTGCAGCAGGTCAAAGAACTTTTGCTCGTCAGCTTCAGTCCATAGCTGAAACATCTGTATATCTTTTCTGAAAGTATACACATAGTTTACATCCACGGGATTTATCAGTTCAGTCCCTTTATAGAAAGGCTCGAACGATTTCTTTATATCCTCCGGCTTATTGCAGAAATCGAGTACGTATGTATCCTTCTTGTCTTTATGCCATCTGTTCAGACGTGACAAAGTCTGTACAGCTTTCACGTTCTTCAATTTTTTATCTACAAACATGGTGTGCAGTCTTGGTTCATCAAATCCAGTCTGATACTTGTCTGCCACCACCAGCATATTATACAAGTCTGAGGCAAAGTACAGCGGCAACTTGGCTTCCGAAATATTGCGTCCGTCAGCAGAGTTCAACTTCGTTTCGGTATATTCCACTCCCTCATACGATACCGTACCGGAGAAAGCCACCATAGGATTTACATCAGTAATATTGTTTTCCTGACAATACCTCTTAATTTCCAGAAAATATCGTACCGCATGAGCACGCGAAGAGCATACCACCATAGCTTTTGCTTTTCCAAGCATAGCATTGAGTGTCACCTCCCTGAATTTCTCCACAATGATAGCCGTTTTCTGCGCTATCACATGCTGATGATTGTCATGGAAAGCCTTGATAGCACGTGTAGCAGGAGTTTCCTGATACGAAGGATCAGCCTCTATACGCTTGGCAATTTCGTAAGTAGTGTCATACGTGGTATAATATTTCAGCACATCCTTAATGAATCCCTCTTCTATGGCCTGCAGCATGGAATAGTTGTGATAAGCCACATATTTGTTGTCTTCCGGATTTTCACCTTCTTCAGCCAACTCACCGAAAGTCTGCAGCGTCTTTGGCTTTGGAGTTGCCGTAAATGCATAGAAGTACAGATTGTTGTGCTGTCCCTGGGCCAATAAATCTTCCATAAGGGCATCCTTCTTCTTTTCCAGTTCTTCAGCCTCAATCTCTTCTATTTCTGCATATTCTCGCAAAGCGTCATCCGTATCGGCCAATGCCGCTTTCAGCTTCTCCGCACTTTTGCCCGACTGTGACGAATGAGCCTCGTCTACAATGATGGCATATCTCTTGCCGCTGCGGCTCGTCAGTTCTTTATAGATAACTGGGAAACGGTGTAGGGTAGTGATAACAATTCTTGTATTATCATCGTTGATGATTCTTGCCAGTTTCTTCGAGTCATCATTATCGGTAATGGTTTCTATCTGTCCGTCTATATGGTCGAAACCAAGAATCGTATTTTGAAGCTGCTTGTTCAGCACACGTCTGTCGGTAATAACAAACACACTGTTAAACATATTCTTTAAATCGGCATTCTGAAGCCCTGCCAGACGATAGGTAAGCCAGGCAATTGAATTGGACTTACCCGAACCCGCCGAGTGCTGAATCAGATAATTGTTTCCATGCGGCTTTTTCAGATACATGTATTTCATGTGTTCATCGGCAGCCAAATCAAAGTTTTGCATCCCGCTGTTGGTATGCTTGCTGGCACAATTCGCATAATACGTATCGGCCACCAGCTTTTCCACCACATCCAGCTGATGATAACGAGGGAAAATTATCTTTACGGAAGTTTCCGTCACCTCCTTTTCTTTGCCATGCTTGTCAATGATAATCTTCAGTTTCTCTTCTTCCTGACGGGAGATGTACCGCTGAAATATGGAAAGCAGCATTTCTCTGCACAAGATTTTCTCCCACAGATACGAAGTGACATATCCTCCGTCCTCACGTTCGGGATTGCCCGCACCGCCTACTTCTCCCGCACCGTTGGAACCCTGATTAAAAGGGATAAAGAAAGTCTTTTCCTTTTTTAGTTCGGTAGTAAGAGCCACTTCATACAGGTCAACTCCGAAGTATGCCAATATTCTATTGTTGAAATGAAACAGCGGTTCTTTCGGGTCTCTGTCTGTGCACCACTGACGCTTGGAATCCTCCACATTCTGACCCGTAATCTGGTTTTTCAGTTCGAGTGCCACCACTGGAATACCATTCAACGAGAGCACCATATCAATAGTGTTCTTGTTCAGTTTGGAATAAGCAAACTGACGTGTTACGGTAAGAATGTTGGCATCGTAATTTGCCACCAGCTCATCGTTCAGCAGTGATGCCGGAGCAAAATAACAGAACCTGATATTTATACCCATATCGCTTATGCCTTTGCGCAGCACATAAATCAGTCCGTAGCGCGACACATCATCCTGAAACACGCGATACAGCTGTTTCTCAGCCTTGTCGCCATACTTGGTTACATATCGTTTCCACTGCTTTGGCTGTGTCTTTTCTATAAAGGAGATAAGTACAGGCATATCTATAGCTCTGTCCTTGTCGTATGTATCCTGATTGCCTTTGATATAGCCGCCCTCTGTGATAAGATATCGTTCTATATCGGCTTCAAAGTTCTTTTCCTTTAAGTCTGTGGTATTCATAGTTATATCTTTATTTAATCTTTGTCTTTGGTTTTTACTACCCAACTTCCTTTATCACCTTTTCCGTTTATACGTTCCAGCAATCCTCTTTCTATGAGTGAAGGAGTCATACGTTTTACGGTTCTTTCCGATTTCCCAATATGTTCCGCTATGTCGGATTGCGTAGCTTTGGGATTTTCTTTCAAGAAATTAAGTAATGCCATTTCATCCAGCGTACAGCTCAAAGTGCCATTCAAAGTGCCATTTTGGCTCTTTGAGTCCTCTTTTTTGGCACTTTGAGAAAAGTTTATGTTCATTTCTCTATTACTGAGATTGTTCTCTTCCCCAAACAACATATTTCTCAGGAACATTTCCAGGTACTTTGTATTAGCAGAAACCCCTTTTGTATAGTTATTGTAGTTGGCACGTACAAGTGCATTTCTGAAATACCACGAATGTTTCTTGAATATATCATTATCTACTTTAAATCCGAATGTCTTCAGGTATTTCATAAGGAATACAGCTATGGTTCTGGTATTGCCTTCGCCGAAAGCATGTATCTGCCAAACACCTGAAATAAATTTACCGATTCTCTGTAAAGCCTGTTCTGCATTCATGGCGGGATAATCAGTAGCCTTTTCCTGCGCAAAATCATATTCCAAAGTAGGGCGAATCATTTCATAATCCGAGTAGATTACCGTATCGCCGTCAAGCACCCATTCTTTTTTGGTGATATTATAATCACGGATTTGTCCGGCATGCTTGTAGAGACCTTCGAACAGGCGCTTATGAATATATAGCAGATAATCCGGTGTAAACGAGAATGTTTTTTCAGAAAGCAACTCCGTGATGCGTGCCGATACTTTATCAGCTTCTTCTGTTCGCTCATTTTCTATTTCCCCACGGGAAGATTTCGATTGATAGTACGTATCAATCAGATGTTTCACTTCATCAATGGAAATGTCTCCCTCTATATGTTGCTGTGCCGTCTGAATAAGATACTCAGACGGTTTTAGTCCATCCACATCCTGCAAACCGATAGCGACTTGCCATGCGGCTGCTTTCTCTTTCTGGTCGGGTTCTCCCTGTCGGATATATTTGTCGAATTCAGTCATGGCTTATACTTTTCTTTTTCCGGTTACACACTCGAAAATCAATGATTTTTTGTAGTCTTTCAGCTTCTCTATCTTCTGTTGTTTGATGGAAATTAGTTCGTCTATCTCGCTGCATTTCTGGTCGAGGTAGTTGGCGATGGATTGTTGTTCGGAGAGAGGTGGTACTGATAATATTAACTTTTCTAAAGTTCTCATTCCAATGTTTTGTTGAGTGCCGTATGACCAGTTCAGTTCAATCTGTTTTTGATATCCATTAGATTGTAATTGATAAAATAAAAAACGCGGTAGCATTCGTTCCTTATTACATCTGAAAACTGCAAGTGGAGACCATATAGTAAATTTGACATCTGTATCAACAATTGCTACACGTCCAGTAGTCGCACCGGATTTTATCATATATATATCATCAACTTGAGGAACATATTTTTTACAACATTCTTGATAAAAGTTTTCAGAAATATATCCTCTAATGCGTGAAAAATCAATTCTACCATTACCAAAAGAGACAGCTTCTGCTGAAACAAAGGGTATTCCTGTCTCAAAAAGTCCAGGAGTTGTATGCGGTCCATCTGTTATAGGCATACTTAAACTGAATAGAGTTTTACTTGCTTCCCAATGCTCTGGAATCTCCCCAATCCATTCAATACCACTATCTTTTAGAGGAACATTTTTATCCAAACCTTTTGTTACAGCTTCAGTAATGACAGATTGCTTGTAGCTTTGCAGTTTAGTTATTATTTCCTCTTGCAAAGTTATCAGTTTGTCTACTTCACCACATTTTTGGTCAAGGTAGGTGGCGATGGATTGTTGTTCAGAGAGAAGGGGAATAGCGATCTTTATTCTACCAAGATTTTCTTGACTTAATTTGGGCTGAGCTGATCCTGTGATAAAGAGTGAATAGTCTGCAGCTTCAAATGTATATGCACAGAAATCATAATTATTATTTCTAGGTTTTAATATATGCGCATGATTATTAACCCAAAATTTACCTTTCGCTTTATATACAAGTGGTAAATTTCTCATTACAAGATTTGCACCATCTTCACCAATTAACAATACTTCATCATCAACATTATAATAATCGATTTTATCAATGACACCTGATGCTCCATAATAATCGTATATGGGGTTGTTTCTTGAACGGTGTTCTGCTGAGATAGGCTCCCTTAAATAATCTAGATTATCACATATATTTTTAATTCGTTTCAATATCCAATGCTCCGGAATCTCCCCAATCCATTCAATACCACTATCTTTTAGAGGAACATTTTTATCCAAACCTTTTGTTACAGCTTCAGTAATGACAGATTGCTTGTAGCTTTGCAGTTTAGTTATTATTTCCTCTTGCAAAGTTATCAGTTTGTCTACTTCACCACATTTTTGGTCAAGGTAGGTGGCGATGGATTGTTGTTCAGAGAGAAGGGGAATAGCGATCTTTATTCTACCAAGATTTTCTTGACTTAATTTGGGCTGAGCTGATCCTGTGATAAAGAGTGAATAGTCTGCAGCTTCAAATGTATATGCACAGAAATCATAATTATTATTTCTAGGTTTTAATATATGCGCATGATTATTAACCCAAAATTTACCTTTCGCTTTATATACAAGTGGTAAATTTCTCATTACAAGATTTGCACCATCTTCACCAATTAACAATACTTCATCATCAACATTATAATAATCGATTTTATCAATGACACCTGATGCTCCATAATAATCGTATATGGGGTTGTTTCTTGAACGGTGTTCTGCTGAGATAGGCTCCCTTAAATAATCTAGATTATCACATATATTTTTAATTCGTTTCAATATCCAATGCTCCGGAATCTCCCCAATCCAAGCAATACCACTATCTTTATATTTATCGTATCTATTTTCCATAATCCTCAATCTTCCTAATTTAAATTAAAGAATAATCAATCCATGTAGCATTAGTTTTTCAGCTTCTTCTGCTCCTTTTCAAAATTCTCTAAAAAATGAATCTCTACAGGCGAAAAGCTATAAGCTGTTCTTTCCTTGAACTTGTCGTACTCCGTATCTGCTTTCTGCTTTGCAAGTTCGGCAGAAATCTTTCCAGCATGGCTTAACAGTTCTTTACCGGAAAGCTTTAGGAAATCGTCTAACTTTTGAATCCAGTCCTTCATATACATAGGCTTATGCGATTTAGCCTGAAGTTCGGCAAAATCCAAGTATAGACTGACGATTCTGTTGAGCGTATCCAGCTCATCGGAAGAAAGATAGTTCTTCGCTATTTCCGCATCGGTACGTTTGGGCAATGCTCCCGTCCATGAAGTCAGTCCCATGAAATCTTTTTCCGCGTTAGCACGTTCGTTTATAATTTCGGCAGCGGTATGACCATGTACAGAGAAATGCATCTTGTTTTGTACAGTCTTGAAGAACTGCATGGTAGTCTCTGTACGCGGGTCATAATCTATACTCAGAGCATAAATTTCGAGTATCTTGCGGTAGAATACCTTTTCCGAGGAACGGATGTCACGGATACGGCTTAGCAGCTCGTCGAAATAGTTTCCTCCGCCAGCTCTTTTCAGCAAATCATCGTTCATGGCAAATCCTTTTACAAGATATTCACGCAGAACTTGTGTAGCCCATATTCTGAACTGTACGCCACGGTGCGACTTGACACGATAACCTACACTGATTATCATGTCGAGGTTATAGTATGCCACCTGATATTTTTTATTGTCAGCGGCAGTTGTTGCAAAAAATGCAACAACTGAATCCGGATTCAATTCTCCATCCTCGAATACATTCTTTATATGTCTTGAAATGGTAGATTTGTTTCTTTGGAACAACTCTGCCATCTGGTCGGCTGTAAGCCAAACCGTATCATTGCATAGCGTTACTTCTATCCTTGATTTGCCATCCTCTGTCTGGTAAAGAATTATACTTCCGTTGTTAGGCTGCCCATTCATGGTTGATTCTCTTTTTATGGAGTTACATCTATTCACCCCAAAATCTTAGACATCAGTTCCGATTCTCTTTCCTCCAATTTTTTCAGTTCATCGAATATTACTGAACTTGCTGTAAGAGGAGTATATTTATAAAACTCACGTGTCAGCGGAATTTCATAACCTATCTTACTTTCTGATTCGTTGTACCAGAAGTCGGGAGCATACGGACGTACGTTTTTGTCGAGGTATTCCGTAATATCCTCTTTCCAAGGAATAATCTCGCTGTCCTTCAGTTCTGGGTCAGGTGCAAATCCACTTTCCTGGTCAACAGGCTTTACGTATGCTTCCATCATATCAGGGTTACGTTTGCCGAAATAGTTTCTCAACAAAGCAACCTTTCCCTGCGGCACTTTTATCTTGGCCTTCTTCAGCTCAAGGAAGAAAGTTATATCAGGAAAACCTACGTGCCCAGGCATATTTGCTTCCCAGTATGCAGCCATCTCTTTCAGTAAGGCTTTGTCTGCTTCCTTATAATTGGCCGCAGTAGTCTCGTCAAAATGAATATCCTTGTACTCCAGCCGCAAGGGGCGGTTGATGGTGAGTTTTGTAAACTTAAAATCCTCCACATCTTTTACCTTACTTTCCACTTTTAGCTCAGGATTATGCTCGGAGATATATTCCCAGTTGGTAAAATCGTGATAAGCCTGCATAATCAGTTCGCGGCAAAGAGTGGTAATCTCTACACGCTTATTGCCAAGCGGCTTGCGCAGTTTCTCGAAGCATTTGCTGGCATCGATCAGCTGCACCTTGCCCGCACGTTCTTCCGACTTGTTTTTGCTCACTACCCAAATATAGGTAGCAATACCCGTATTATAAAACAGGTCGTTAGGTAGCTGGATAATCGCCTCCAGCCAGTCATGTTCCAGCAGATAGCCTCGTATTTCACTTTCACCGCTGCCAGCATCCCCTTTAAACAGGGGAGAACCATTCTGAATAATAGCCATACGCCCTTCTTCCTTCAGCTTTGCCACACCGTTGAGCATAAACAACATCTGTCCGTCTCCCTTTGCCGGCAGTCCCGGAGCAAAACGTCCTGCTTCGCCCATTTCGTTTTCGGCTTTCACACGTTTTTCGGATGCTTCCTAGTCGATACCGAAAGGAGGGTTTGAGATGATGTAGTCAAACTGATATCCCTTGAATTGGTCGTCGCCAAGAGTATCTCCCAAGCGCATATTGTCGGCATTACCACCTTTGATAAGCATATCGGCTTTGGCAATACCATACGTCTGCGGATTGAGTTCCTGACCATAGCATGTGATTTCGGCTTCAGGGTCTATCTTGCGGAATCTCTCGTCAAGACAGGCAAGCATCTGGCTTGTTCCCATTGCCATATCGTATATGGATGCCACGATGCCTTCATCTTCCATTTTCTGTTCATCATCTCCTACAAGCAGTTCGCTCATCAGATAAATGATGTCACGTGCGGTAAAGTGTGCTCCTGCCTGGTCGTTGTACGATTCGGAAAACTTTCTGACTAATTCTTCAAAGATGTATCCCATATCTACAGCCGAAACTACATCCGCTCCCAAATAAGCCTTGGCAGAGCAGAACTCCTTGATAACGAGATAGAGACGGTTGTTATCGTTCATTTTTTTGATTTCGTTGTAGAAGTCCATGCGGTTGATAATGTCAATCACATTTTCGGAAAAATGATTGAGGTAGTTCTCGAAGTTGTCTTTGATATTATCGGCATCAGCAAGCAAAATGTTGAAAGTAAACTTGCTAGTGTTATAAAATTTCTGTTTGGCTGCCGCTTCAAGAAAACCTTTCTTTACGGCTATACCCTTCGCATCAAGGTCTTCGTTCATCTTGATAACAGCGTCCTTTGTTGGTGCAAGGGTATCTTCAAAACGCTTGATTACACACATGGGTAGGATTACCTTGCCATATTCGTGAGGTTTGTATAATCCTACTAACTTATCAGCAATAGCCCAAATGAGATTTGCTTTTTCCTGTATATTGATAGAGGTCTGTCTTTGTAAATCTTCTCCGCTCATAACTATTATTTATTTCTTTCTCAAAGGTAAGAATTTATTAATCACTTAAACAACAAATTAAGGTCCATCGACAAGAAATCCTCAAAAGGCAATCCTCCGGAGCCTACCACCAAAGCCTTGTGCGGATGGTACAACTGAGAGAAAACGGCCAGCCCTTGATTGGTAGTTCTCCTTCCACTCTTCACTTCAATGGCTACTTTCTTGTTTCTCCGGACCAGTACGAAGTCTACTTCATCTTTCTTGTCTCTCCAGTAATACACTTTGTAGTCATAAATTTGTGCCTGGCTGACAAGGTGCGCACCAATGGCAGATTCTACATAGCGCCCCCATAACTTGGCATCTTCTATCACTTCCGAAAAATCTTCGTCGGCATATACATTCCGAAGCGCACTGTTATGCACTTGAAATTTGGGAACGGAATTATATTTTCGTGCTTCATCTTCTGCGTATTTCTGTAGTCCACAAAGCAAACCACATTCATCCAAAAGATGCAGGTAACCGGCAAGCGTAGTCACATTTCCTGCATCTTGTAGTTGGGCAGCTACCTTGGTAAGTGAAAGTAATTCTCCACTATAACTGCTACCTATCTCAAACAGCTGCCGCAGGAGCTGGGGCTTCATAATACGGGTATCCATCAACACATCTTTTGAGATAGAAGGTTCAATCAATGCATCTTTCACATAGTTTCTCCAACGTGTTTCATTCTGAATGTATTGTGCGGCACCCGGATAACCGCCAAAATAGACATATTGTGGTAAAGACCATCCAAAACAATCTTTCATTTCAGTATAAGTCCAGTGGGAGAGACGGATAAGTTCAAACCGTCCGGCAAGCGATTCGGTCAGACCTTTTTCAATCCACATTCTGGAAGAGCCCAACAATACCACTATCAGTTGTCTTTTTTCTCGGGTGTCGCGGTCCCATTCGGCTTTTACCGTTTCACTCCAGTTTCTTATCTTTTGGATTTCATCTATGACCATCAGCCTTTTGTTTTCTCCACGAACGGCCATTTTCATTCTTTGTGATTCCCATACCTGGGTAAGCCAGTCGGCAGATACACCTGTCACATCATCTGCGGAATAACTGTCGAACGGAAGAGTGCATTCTTCCAGTACCTGACCGATGAGGGTAGATTTTCCTACTTGTCGAGGGCCGACAATAACCTGTATTTTACTTCTTGGCTCATTTATACGGCTAAGAATTTCCTGAAACTGCGCTCTTTTATATTCCATCCTTTCAAATGTTCAATCTAATTCCACAAAATGTTCAATCCACTGAACAAAAATGTTCAATCTGCATCAAAGATAGAAAATATCCCTCAAAAAGAAAAAGTATCCGGAAAACAATTCTTTCTATTTGCCGCTGCACTCGGCTTATACTATCTTTGCACCATGAATTACCTGGAAGTGTTTGGAACCCTCGTAGGGTTAGTCTATTTATGGCTGGAGTACCGTGCCAGCATTTACCTGTGGCTTGCCTGTATTGTGATGCCTGCCGTCTATCTGGTGGTGTATTATCAGGCCGGACTGTATGCCGATTTTGGAATCAACGTGTATTACCTGCTGGCTTCGGTGTATGGCTGGATAGCCTGGAGCAGAGGAAGGAAAAAGAAGAACATACAGCAGGCTGAAGAAGAAACGCCCATTACACGCATGCCGCGCAAGGTATATTTCCCCTTGACAGCCGTGTTTATTCTGTGCTGGGTGGTTATCGCCTGGATATTGATTACATGGACAGACAGCAGTGTGCCCTGGACGGATAGTTTCACTACGGCACTGAGCATCATAGCCATGTGGATGCTGGCCCGCAAATATGTGGAGCAGTGGGGAGCCTGGATGATTGTGGACTGGGTGTGTTGCGGACTGTACATCTACAAGGGGCTGTATTTCACTTCGGCACTGTACGGGCTTTATGCGGTAGTGGCTTTTTTCGGATGGAGAAAGTGGCTGAACCTGATGACGGAACAGGCATGTGACCAAACTAATAAAGAGTAAAAACAATGAATGACATAAAGAATGAAAATGAACGACTGACTTTGCCGTTTGTTCCTGAAGCGGTGATAGTAGGAAACGGAGACTTCCCTTCACATCCGTTCCCATTGGCTGTGCTCGATCAGGCACCTTGTGTGGTGTGTTGCGACGGGGCAGCGAATGCGCTGGCCGACAGCGGACGTGCGCCCGACTGGATTGTGGGCGACGGTGATTCACTTTCGGAGGAGAACCGGATTCGTTTTCACGACCGGATTCATCGTATCCCGGACCAGGAGACCAACGACCAGACCAAGGCGGTGATGTTTCTGCTTTCACAAGGGATAAAGCGAATTGTCCTCGTAGGGGCTACGGGCAAACGGGAGGACCATACACTGGGAAATATCAGTCTGCTTATGGAATATCAGCAGATGGGGGCGGAAGTGGTGATGCTGACCGACTATGGTTTCTTCATTCCTGCCACAGGTGATAAGGTATTTGCCGGATTCCCCAGACAGCAGGTATCTGTCTTTAATTTTGGGGCAATACAACTTCGAAGCGAAGGATTAAAATATCCTATCTATGATTTTCACTCTTTATGGCAAGGTACGCTTAATGAAGTGGAACACTGCAGTTTCCACATTACAGCGAAAGGAAGTTACCTGGTGTATTTCACCTACGAACCGAAGGCCTAAAAAAACGCCTTTGCGTTTTTTTCAAAACGTCAAAGAGTTTTACTTCAAACGCAAGTGCGTTTGGACTCAAACGGCCTTACGTTTTCCCTGAAACGTACTTGAGTTTTCCAGCACACTCCTTTCTGTCTGATTTTTAAGTTAATAAATCATTAGCAATCTTGCTTTTCTCCAGCAAAAATACTAAATTAGGGCATCGTGAATTTTAAATGTAATGCCTATGAAAAAGTATGTAGCTGAACTAATCGGAACTATGGTTCTTGTACTGCTGGGCTGCGGTAGCGCCGTATTTGCAGGAGGAGTGGCCATGGCATTCGGTCTTTCTGTCATCGACCTTTCGTGGGAGCGGCTTTCAGTGCACTGGTGTGGAAATTCCTTCGTACTGAATGAGTAAAGACGCAAGGATAGCATGTCTTTTTCATTTAAAAAACGTATCTTTGCAGCCGATTTTTAAATAAGGAAAAAGATATGCTATCACAAGGTATTTATTCGATTGTTTTACTGATTTTCTCGAACATCTTCATGACGTTTGCCTGGTATGGCCACTTGAAGATGCGTGAAGAGTTCAGCTGGTTTGCTTCACTGCCGCTGATTGGGGTGATTGCGTTCAGTTGGGCCATTGCTTTTTTTGAATACTGTTTGCAGGTTCCGGCCAACCGTCTGGGGTTCAGAGACAGTGGAGGACCGTTTGACATCATGCAGCTGAAAGTGATTCAGGAGGTGATTACGCTGGCCGTGTTTACCATTTTCTCCATGATTGCGTTCAAGATGGAGCTGAAATGGAACCACCTGGCTGCATTTTTCTGCCTGATACTGGCTGTGTATTTCGTATTCAAGAAATGAGATAAGACACTCGTCAGTTCTGCTGTTCGCGTAGGCGCTGGATTTCACGCTGCACGTCATACTGGTTGTTTCTGACTTTATCTTTTCGGAAGAATTCTTTTCGCCGGATGGAGTCCTCGGCTGCTTTCTGGCGAATGTATTCATACAAGTTTCCCGCATCCTCCGCCTGCGCTGGTTGCGGGTTTTTCTTTTTCTCTATTTTTACAGTATCGGGCTGGGGCTCCGCTTGTTTCTTTACAGAATCAGGCACGGCGTAAATGGGCAGGAGAGGAGCTGCCGAAAAAGCCGGCTGAAAGGTGAGCAATGTCTGCGTGCTGTCGGCTGCCTGCTGTTTACGGAGCTGACGGTAGAAGTTTGGCACTTTCATGCTGTCAGCCGCCGTGGGCTGATAGTCAGCATAGGTTTTCCAGGCATTGGCATGCTTGCGGTTGTGTGCCAGCATGCGCCCGCGACGGGTCATGTTGTCATAGATAAAACCCATGAAATCGAGTCCGCCAATGACAAAACTCGAACCTGCCGGTGAGGAAACATTTTCATACATTCGTCCGGTAGAAGGTACAATGCTGCGTCCGTATTCCTCGTCGGCATATATGCGATTGGGATTGAGTGTCCAGGAGATTTCCCATTGCTTGGGCCGTCCGGCCATCAGTACATCATACACCGGGTCTTCTCCGAAACGGGTCCAGATGGTATAAGGTTCCATGCGGACATAACTTTCCGGTTTCCATACTTTGGTGGTATCAATCAGGCTGCGGGGCACTTTCAGGTCCACCTTGAAGTCCATCCATTTTTTGTTCAGCGGGGCTTCCAGCGGTTGGTTTTCCTGTTTGGGCAGGGAATTGAAATCGAATTGAATCATTTTCACTGCATCCATGTTGAGTTGCAGTTCCTTTTCCTGCTGCTGGCTCATGGCGGGCAGGATACCGACTGTACATAGCATCAGAGTCAGCCGGGATGATAGATGTAAAGAGTAGTTCATGTCGTGCGCGTGTTTATAGTCCTTTTACTCGTCCTCCCTGCATCCAGCACTTGCGATAGTAAGGCTCTTCCAGCCGGCTGACAATGACGCCGGAACTGGTACTGGCATGCACGAATTTTCCGTCTTTCAGGTAAATGCCTACGTGATTGGCGACGCGTTTACGCCGTCCGTTATGAAAGAACACCAAGTCGCCTTCCTTTAGCTGGCGCTTGGATATTTTTCGGCAGTCTTCCGTACGCTGGGCGTCGGAATTACGTTGCAGTTTCTTGTGGTACACTTTTTTATAGACAGCAGACGTGAAGCCTGAACAGTCCGTTCCACGGTGAGTGGTTCCTCCGTGGCGGTAGGGTACGCCAATCCAGTCGGCCACTTCTACGTAGAGACGATGATTGTCGTCGGCATCGATGTCCATTTCCAGTCGCACAGCTGCACGCGCCAGTTCGCGGTAGTCCACGCGCGGAGCAGGTGTGCCACACGAGGATAACAAAAGTGTGCACACCGCGAACAGCATGCACACTGAAAAACGAGTGAAGCGGTATCTGTACATAGTTGTTTGTTTTGAACAAATGTACATAATATCCTCGTTACATGGATAGGTACTTAGGGTATTTTAGAACCTGTTGAAGATTCTTTTATTTTATTCTTTTACCTCGAAATAGTTTTCCAACTCTACTCCGGCAGCCCCATTGGTATTGTCAAGGTCGCGGAGCAGATGCCCCTGTTCCAGCAATACGATACGGGTACTGAGGTCGACGGTGTGGCTCAAGTTGTGGCTTGACACAAGAATAGTGGCCTTTTGTTCTTCACAATAGTGCTTGAGGAGATGCTTGAGTAACGATTGTGAAGTAGGGTCGAGGAAATTGAACGGTTCATCCAGAATGACGAGTTTCGGATTGTGCAGCAGAGCGGTAACAATACCCGTCTTCTGTTTGTTTCCGGCCGAAAGGTTGCGGATGTATTTCTTTTCTTTCAGGATTTCATCGCCCAGAAAACGTTCATAACGATAAATCCGTTCATGAAGGGTGGCTGCATCGAATCCGTACATGCGTCCGCAGAACTGGAAATATTCTTCGGGGGTAAGGTAATCTATCAGAAAACTCTCGTCCATATAGGCTCCTACGTGCGACTTCCAGTCTTCACTTTGTGACACGTCGGTTCCGTCTAGGCATACATTTCCGCTGTCGGCTTTCAACAGGTCGAGCATCAGGCGGAACAGAGTGGTTTTCCCAGCCCCGTTATTGCCCATCAATCCCAGGATTTCAGGCCCCTGCAGGGTGTAGTCGGGAATATCGACAGCCGTCTTGCTGCCATAGGTCTTTTTCAGGTTATGTATCTTGATTTCCATAAGAATTCATTGATTGGTTACAGATAAAAAATCACCTTGTTTCGCGAAGGTCTTCCATGAGCGAATGCCGTTTCTGAAATACTTTCCGGTAGAGCAGCTTGCACCAAAGGGGATGAAGCACGATGCCCGGCACACCCAGCAGGGTACAAACCAGATAGGCTGTGGAAGGCTCCATCCAAATGAACAATATGCGACAGATGGCTATCGGCGCAAAAAAGGCAAAAGCTACGCTCAAGGCCTGATAGGGAGAGTTCCACTGGCCTTTTCCCATGAGGGAAGCGTCCAGCGGGGCGGTCTTTCGGTTCATAAGGACCAACAGCATAATCACTGGAAAAGTAACGCCGGCCGTGTAGAACAGCTGGCTGAAGACCAGCAGGACGGAGATACTTCCCAAAATAAGGGCAGGTAGCATGCACATTAGTGGAATGACCAGCAGCAGGCAATACACATAGTATTTGCCCCGGAACAGATAGAGCAGGGAACCACGGTGCATAAGCAATCCGTCGAGGTAATTACCTTCATAGGCCATGATGCGCGACAAGATGCTGATGGCGTATCCCGTGAAGCAATACACCACATACAGATGAAGACTGAAGAATTCTTCCTCACCGGCATGTCTGAACCCCAGCAGACTCAGTGCAAACGATACGATGATCACGGTCATCATCTGGAAGTTCTTTTTGGGAGCCTTGTTGCGGAATATCATCTTCAGTTCCAGTTTCATGTATTCGCCTGTCAGTCCGAAGTGGTTCAGGAAACGGTAGCGTCCGGCATGTTTTACCTGCGGCATTTTTTCCCGGCGGTTCAGTTCACTGTAAATACAGGCCATCTGTACACGGCTGTTCAAAAAAGCCAGCAGGGCTATGACGACCAGTATTCCCAGATAGGCCAATATTTTCCCCTGAATGAGAGCCTCGCCTAACGCCATGGAGAAATCGCTGACGTATGAATAGAAAAATCCTCCTACTGCCAGCAGGACATAGCATCCCACGGGAAGCAGTACCCAGACTATGTGGCGACGCTGCAATGTGCGCACCAGTACGCTCCAATAGGCGTTGGCCACCATCAGAAGCCAGATTCCGAGTGCATAGCACACCACACCGGTTACACCATAGAAACGTATCACGGTCATGGCGGCAAAGGGGACGAAGAAAAAGAGCCAGAAGAGATTGAATGCTTTCAGTCCCACCTGTACGAGCAGGACATTGATAAGCTGTTGCTTTTTAATCGGCAGCAGCAGGTAGGGTTTGATTTGCTGCACAGGAGTAGGAAAAAGAAAGCGCAGCAGGAAATCAATGAACAGGAAGCCTGGCAGACAGGCATTGAGCATATCGTAGGGTTCCATCGTAGGGAATCCTTCTTCAAAAGCAATGGGCAGCGTAACCCCAATCAGAATGAGGTACGCTGCCCAAAATGCAGTAAACAGATAAATCAGAAACTTGGCAAAGCGGTTCCTGTCGTACATCGGGTTCCGCTTTGCGGCAAGTTTTTGATTCCTCCGTATTTCGGTCAATAACATAATCGGAGTAATTTCACGGTTTCATTATTTCTGTACCGGAGAACTTATGCTGACTTCCACTTCGTTCTTCTGTCCGAAGAAGGTCTTGGCAAAGGCTTTCAGGTCGTCACCGCTGATAGCATTTACTGTGGCTTCGTATCCGGTATTCATATCTAGATTTTCCCAGTAGTAAGTGTTCAGGATATTCATCCAGTAACCGTTTTCTTTCTGGTTCTGCTTGTAAGTCTTCAGCATGTATTCCTTCACCTTGCTCAAGTCTTCGCTAACCGGACCTTTTTCGATGAATTCCTGAATACCTTCGTTAATCAGTTTCACCATTTCTTCACGACGGTTCGGGTCAGTATCGAAGTATACCTGGAAGGCACCTTTCTCTGTCGGATATTTGCTCAGGCTTCCGTTACAGCTTACACCGTATGTACCACCGGCATCTTCACGTACGGTACGCAGGTAAACCATGTTCAGCAACTGACCAAGCATGCTCATCTGCAGGTTGTTCTTCAAATCATATTTGCAATCGCCAGAATATACCATCAGCACGGTAGCCTTCGGAGTTTCCAGTTCCTTCACGAAGTTGTTTTCGAAGTGTCCTTTGCGGATGGCCATACCTGTATCGCGGAATTTTTCGTTTCGCTTGGTAGCAGGCAGTGCACCCAGGTACTGCTCGATAAGCGGAGTAGCTGTTTTTGCATCTACGTTACCTACCAGAATGAAGGTAAAGTCGCTGGCATCCGCAAAACGATTCTTGTAGAGTTCCATTACTTTGTTGTAGTCAATCTTGTCGAGCATGTCGGCTTTCATTGACAATGCACGCGGATGACGGTTGTAAAGTGCTACGTTAATAGAGTCGCTGAATGCAGTCATCGGGTTTGCTTCTTGGTTAGCCAAAGCAGCCTTGTTACGTGTGATGAAAGAAGTGAAGGCTTCCTGGTCCATACGCGGTGCAGTGAAGCGCAGGTAAGTCAGCTGCAGCATGGTTTCCAAGTCTTTCGGAGAGCAGCTTCCTGACAATCCTTCTGAATAGGTGTTGACCATTGCGCTGGCTGATGCCATCTTTCCGGCCAATACTTTATCCAAGTCTACAGAATTGAAGTTGCCCAGTCCACCCAATGAAGCAATCTGGCTGATCAGAGCGAACTGCAATACATCTTTATCGTTGAACAAAGAAGTTCCACCCGGACTGAAGGCCTGCATGCGTACTTCGTCAGCCTTGAAGTCTGTCGGCTTCAAGATGACACGCACACCGTTGCTCAGTGTCAGGATAGTAGAACCGAACACACCCCGTTCTGTTTTCACTACCTTTCCAGCCTGCGGTTTTTCCTTCATCAGCGGTTCATCAGATACCTTGTCTACATAAGCTGTCAGCTTTTCAGCTTTCACCTTGTCGATTACGGCTTTCAGTTCAGCTTCAGTCGGGTATTTCATACCGTCTTTTTCCGGACAGAATACGCTCAACACGATGTTTTTCTCTGTAATAAGCTGCTTCATTACTTGATTAACGGCTTCTACCGGAATGTTCGGCACAATCTGGTTCATGATGGCATATTCATTTTCAATGCCCGGAATCGGTTCATTGTCAATAAAATGACGAACGTATTCATTTACATAGCTGGCATTACGCTGCTTGTTACGTTCATTGTAAGCAGATTCCAGTCCGCGCAGGTAGTCAGCTTTCGCACGGGCATATTCGCTGGCTGTGAAACCAAACTGACGCACGCGTTCAATTTCGCGCATCAATGTTTCTGTGGTCAGGATGATGCCGTCTTCCTTGGCTGCGGCAAAGGCTGCAAATGCTCCTTTTGTCTTAGCTACCAGGTAATCTCCATCCTGTACACCTGCTTCAATGAACGGCGGGTTAGCCTGCTGGGTCAGCTCGTTCAAACGGCTGTTAAGCATGCTTTCGATAGAAGAAACCATGTAGTTCATAACCAAATAACCCATGTTGTTCTTCTGGTCGTTAGGCACTACATCGTGTTTGTGGAACAGATATACGATGGGCACCTGCTGTTCCTTGTCTTTTGCCACGGTAATGATAGGTTCGTCATTGTCGGGTACAGGGAAGTAGGTACGTTCTGCAGCGTTGGCCGGCATTTCAATCGGAGAGAACAGCTTCTTGATTTTAGCTTCAATGCTATCCACATTGATGTCGCCTACTACCACAATACCCTGCTGGTCTGGACGATACCATTTTTCATAATAGTCTCTCAAAGCCTGGTAGGGGAAGTTGTCTACCACTTCCATTGTTCCGATAGGCAGACGGTAGGCATACTTACTGTCTTTATACATGGCAGGGAATACCTTTTCATACATACGCATCATGGCTCCTGTGCGTGTACGCCATTCTTCATGGATAACTCCACGTTCCTTGTCGATTTCTTTCGGAGCAAGTGTCAGGTCATTGGCCCAGTCGTGCAAAATCAACAGACAAGAGTCTACGATTCCGTCACGGATAACCGGTACGTTAGAAATATTGTACACGGTTTCATCTACTGAAGTATAAGCGTTCAGGTTAGCTCCAAACTTCACACCGATGGTTTCGAGGTATTCACGAAGCAGGTTGTCGGGGAAGTGAGTGGTTCCGTTGAAACACATGTGCTCCAGGAAGTGTGCCAGACCACGCTGGTTGTCTTCTTCCAAAATAGAACCCACTTTCTGTGCAATGTAGAAGTCGGCCTGATTGTCGGGCAACTCATTGTGACGGATGTAGTAAGTCAATCCGTTTTCTAACTTACCGATACGCACGTTGGGATCGGTCGGAATGGACGGCATCTGCTGGGCGAATGCGGTCATGGCACCTCCCACTAAAATTACCGCCGCAAAAGTTCTTTTTAATTTAAAAACTTTCATCGTAATTTTTATTTAGGTTGTGAGTAATTCAAATTATAGAAGTCCATTAGCAGACAAATAACGTTCTGCCTCGATGGCTGCCTTACATCCGCTTCCGGCTGCTGTAATAGCCTGACGGTAATGCGGGTCAGCTACATCGCCTGCAGCAAATACGCCCGGAACACCTGTACACGGAGTATTGCCTTCAGTGATGATATAACCGGTTTCATCGGTTTTCACCCATGGCTTGAAGATATCGGAATTCGGTTTGTGACCGATAGCCAGGAAGAATCCGTCAATAGCCACATCGTAGCGTTCTTCGTCGGCTTCACCCATGCGTTTCACTACGTGCATGCCTTCCACACCGTTATCGCCGAACAAGCCTATAGCATTGTGTTCAAACAATACGGTAATGTGCGGATGATTCAGTACACGTTCCTGCATGATTTTAGAAGCACGAAGGAACGGCTTGCGTACCACAAGGTATACCTTGCTGGCCAGTCCTGCCAGGTATACAGCTTCTTCGCAGGCTGTATCGCCACCGCCCACTACAGCTACGGTTTTCTTGCGATAGAAGAATCCGTCGCAAGTAGCACAGGCACTGACACCCATACCCGCATATTTCTTTTCGTCTTCCAGTCCCAGATATTTAGCAGTAGCACCGGTAGAGATAATAACCGTATCAGCGGTGATTTCCTTTTCATCGTCTACTACAAAAGTATAAGGGGCCTTGCTCAGATCGGCTTTAGTCACAATGCCGTTGCGAATATCGGCGCCGAAACGTTCAGCCTGTCTTTTCAGGTCGTCCATCAGCACCGGACCGGTTACCCCATCCGGATAGCCGGGAAAGTTTTCTACTTCGGTGGTAATAGTAAGCTGACCGCCGGGTTGTATTCCTTCATAAAGCACGGGAGAAAGATTGGCACGGCTGGTATAGATAGCGGCCGTGTATCCTGCAGGACCTGATCCGATGATCAGGCATTTTACATGTTCTTTTGCCATAAAATTGGAATAATGTTTGTCTTAATTTGAGTAATTGCAAAGCAAAAGTATATATTTTTTTAGAATAGTCCTTTTATTTATTCAAAGAATTTGCCGAAATATGCATTCTTTATTCATTCTTATTCGCCCTTTGAAGGGGGATTTTTATTGCATAAATGAAAAATAGATGCTAACTTTGCCCGTCAATTAGATAAAACTAACATTTAATAAAGATATGTTTAGAAGTCATACTTGCGGTGAGTTACGACTCGCCGATGCAGGCAAGAACGTGACACTGGCCGGATGGGTGCAGCGTGCACGTAAGATGGGAGGAATGACATTTGTGGACCTCCGCGACCGCTACGGTATTACGCAGCTGGTGTTCAATACGGAGGTGAACGCCGAACTTTGTGAGCGTGCCAACCACCTGGGACGTGAATTCGTGATTCAGGTGAAAGGAACTGTAAGCGAACGTTCCAGCAAAAATGCTAATATCCCGACGGGAGAAATTGAAATCATCGTATCGGAACTGAATATTCTGAATTCAGCCCAGACACCACCTTTCACCATTGAAGATAATACGGACGGGGGAGATGACCTTCGTATGAAATACCGTTATCTGGACTTGCGCCGTACTGCTGTACGCAAGAATTTGGAACTCCGTCACCGCATGACGATGGAAGTACGCCGTTATTTGGATAGCAAAGGCTTCCTGGAAGTGGAAACTCCGATGCTGATTGGTTCTACTCCGGAAGGTGCACGCGACTTCGTGGTTCCTTCACGTATGAATCCGGGACAGTTCTACGCATTGCCTCAGTCTCCGCAGACTTTGAAGCAGCTGCTGATGGTTTCCGGCTTCGACCGTTATTTCCAGATTGTAAAATGTTTCCGTGATGAAGACCTTCGTGCAGACCGTCAGCCTGAGTTCACACAGATTGACTGCGAAATGAGCTTCGTAGAACAGGAAGACATCATCAATACTTTTGAGGGTATGGCCAAACATTTGTTCAAGGAACTTCGCGGAGTGGAACTTACAGAACCGTTCCTGCGTATGCCGTGGGCAGATGCCATGAAGTATTACGGAAGTGACAAACCGGATTTGCGTTTCGGCATGAAGTTCGTCGAACTGATGGATGTGCTGAAAGGCTATGGTTTCTCTGTATTCGACAATGCAGCTTATATCGGTGGTATCTGTGCAGAAGGTGCAGCTCACTACACTCGCAAGCAGCTGGATCAGTTGACAGAGTTCGTAAAACGTCCGCAGATTGGTGCTAAAGGTATGGTATATGCACGTATTGAAGCAGACGGTACCGTGAAGTCAAGCGTAGACAAGTTCTACAGCCAAGATGTGCTGCAAAAGATGAAAGAAGCATTCGGTGCTAAACCGGGTGACTTGATTCTGATTCTGAGTGGTGACGATGCCATGAAGACCCGCAAGCAGCTTTGCGAACTGCGTCTGGAGATGGGTAACCAGCTGGGCTTGCGCGACAAGAACAAGTTTGCTTGCCTGTGGGTAGTAGACTTCCCGATGTTCGAATGGAGCGAAGAAGAAGGTCGCTTGATGGCTATGCACCATCCGTTCACTCACCCGAAAGACGAGGATATTCCTTTGCTGGATACCGATCCCGCAGCTGTACGTGCCGATGCATACGATATGGTTATCAACGGTGTGGAAGTTGGTGGTGGTTCTATCCGTATCCACGACTCAGCATTGCAGGCTAAAATGTTCGAAATCCTGGGATTCACTCCAGAAAAAGCACAGGAACAGTTCGGCTTCCTGATGAATGCCTTCAAGTTTGGTGCACCTCCTCACGGTGGTCTGGCATACGGACTTGACCGTTGGGTATCTCTGTTTGCCGGTCTGGATTCTATTCGCGACTGCATCGCCTTCCCGAAGAACAACTCCGGACGTGACGTGATGCTGGATGCTCCTGGCTTCCTCGATCAGAAACAGTTGGATGAACTGAATCTGAAAATTGATCTCAAGGAAAATAATTAATAACGTTTCAAGGAAAAAGACAAGAAAGTAACCGGATGAAGGAATCGGTACGGATTATACGCTTTGCAATAGTAGGAACGCTCAATGCCCTGATTGCAGCTTTCGTGGTATGGCTGTTGATGCACATCGAGGGCGAGAGTTATATTATAGCCAATATATGCGCATACATCGTAGCACAGATACACAACTTTATCTGGTGTAAATACTGGATTTTTCCGCTTGAAACAGATGACAAAAAAAATAGCATCTGGCATCAGATGCTATTTTTTATTGGTGCTTTCGCACTGGCTTATAGTGCGCAGTTCCTTTTTCTTCTTATACTCGTGGAGCTTCTTCACTGCAATGAATACCTGGCACAGTTCCTCGGACTCTTTGTCTACGGTGCCGTCAATTTCATTTGCAATCGCCGCCTGACTTTCCGCTAGGCCATCTTCATCAGATTTTCTTCTTCAATGTACTGAAGTTTCTTTTCCAGTATCACTTCACGCGTTTTCTCCGTGTTGTCGGTACGGAATACCAGTATACCTTTTCCTCCCAGCAAGAAGGAATAGAGGTAGGAGATACCTATGCCTGTTTCGCTGAAACTGCGGATGGCATCGGCAGCCCGTCCCGGCTCATTATCCAGACTGATAGCAAACACTTCGGATACGTTGGCTGAAATGCCCGCATCCTTCAGTACCTCGTAGGCACGCAATGGTTCAGAACAAATAATACGGTAGATACCGTACTCTACGGTATCGGATATGGTAGAAGCAATCAACTGGATATGCGCTTCTTTCAGTAGTTCAAGCACCTGAAGCAGTGTGCCCGACTTGTTTTCTACAAAAACAGATAGTTGATGTATGGTCATATTCTTTTATTTTTAAATCAATGTTTTTCGTAAATCTTTTACGCGCACGGCTTTTCCTTCCTGTACGGGCAGGCTTCCTTTAGGCACCAGTTTCACGCGCGGGGTAATCAGGATTTCGTCTTTCAACTGTCGGGTAATTTCCTTAGTCAGGTTCTGAAGGAATCCATAGTCATCGGTAAAGTCATTTAATTCTACTTCTACCGTCATCTCATCGTTCGCATCAAGGTTGGTCAGCGTAATAAGGTACTCATTGCCCAGTTCCTTGAACTGCAGCAAGATGTTCTCAATCTGAATCGGGAAAATATTGACACCCTTGAGAATCATCATGTCGTCACTACGGCCTTTCATTCGGTCAAGACGCTTGTGATGGCGTCCGCAAGGACAATCGCCTGGAAGGATACGGGTCAGATCACGCGTACGGTAACGCAGCAACGGCATTGCTTCACGGTTGATGGTGGTGAGCACCAGTTCGCCCACTTCGCCTTCGGGTACTGGTTCCAGTGTGACAGGGTCCACAATTTCTACGATATAATAATCCTCCCAAATGTGGAGTCCGTTCTGTTCCATGCATTCAAAAGCTACCCCCGGGCCACACATTTCCGACATACCGAAAGAGTTGTAGGCTTTCACGCCCAGCATCTGTTCAATACGGCGACGCTGTTCGTCAGAATGCGGTTCGGCTCCGATAATCAAAGTCTTCAGATGGGTATCGCGGCGCGGGTCGATGTGCATCTCTTCCATCACTTCGTACAAACGGCCGGCATAACTCGGGATGGCATGAAGAGCGGTGGTACCAAAGTCGGTGATAAACTTAATCTGCCGCTTGGTATTGCCGGCAGCAGCTGGAACAGTCAGCATACCTAGACGTTCGGCACCATACTGGAAGCCCAGTCCTCCGGTAAACATACCGTAGCCGGAAGAGTTCTGAAAAATATCTCCCTTACGCAGTCCCACCATATACAGACAGCGCGCCACGGCATTGGCCCATTCTTCCAAATCGTGCTGTGTGTGCAGAATCACGGTAGGAGTTCCTGTGGTACCACTGGAAGAATGAAGACGGACTACCTCTTCCAAAGGCACGGCAGAAAGCCCGAACGGATAATGGTCGCGCAAATCCTGTTTGGTAGTGAAAGGGATTTTCTGTAAATCCTCCAGTGACTGTATATCTTCCGGTTTGATGCCGCATTGCTGAAAGCGTTCCTTGTAGAACGGAGAATGCATACAACGGTTGATGGTTGCTTTCAACCGTTTCAACTGAAGTTTCTCAATGTCCGGTCTCGACAAGGTTTCCACTTCAGGATGCAAGTACATTTGGTCGTTTTTCATATTATTTTTCGTTGTTTGATGCACAAATATAGAAATAATAAACTAAAACCAAACAAAAACTTTCATCTTTCTTTTAAGACTGCTCAAATGATTCAAAATTTGTCAGGATAGCTACCGTACATGTATCCTCCCTATGCGGAAAAACAGGGAATACCATTTCCGATCCTATATGAAAAGAGCCACTGCAAATCCCTCTTTTACGAAGAAATGCAGTGGCTCTTCTTATTTTCTATGTCAAGCCAACGTGACTTTAAAGACTTTATTCAAAGCTTCCGTAACGTGTAGGTAGCAACTTACGGTCGCCCAATGTATTATCGATACGTGCTACGTTAATCCAGAATTTGTTGTCTCTTACACTCTGAATCGGATAAGCCGCCTTAGCTCGACCATAAGGATGAGTCCAAGCATCTCCCACAATCTCGTACTCCGGATGAGGAGCATTCACCAATACGTTGTCTTCTTTGTCGGCCTTTCCAGTCTCAATCTCTGCAATTTCTTCACGGATATGTACCATGACATCCACAAAGTTGTCCAATTCTGCCAGACTTTCACTTTCCGTCGGTTCAATCATCAGCGTACCGTGTACAGGGAAGGAGAGGGTAGGTGCATGGTAACCGTAGTCCATCAGACGCTTGGAAATATCATTTTCCGAGATTCCGCTTTCTTCGTGTATCTTCCGGCATTCCAGAATCATCTCATGACCTACGAAACCGTTCTTTCCGCGGTATACCACTCCATACGTATCTTTCAGGCAAGCGGCCAGGTAGTTGGCATTCAGAATAGCTGTCTGAGTCGCTCTTCTCAGACCTTCTGCCCCCATCATGCAGATGTAGCCGTAAGTAATCGGCAGGATACCGGCACTTCCGTAAGGAGCAGCAGAGACCTCATTCTGCGGATTGCCCGTGCTGACATGCCCCGGAAGGAAAGGCACCAGATGCTCGGCCACACAAATCGGACCTACACCCGGACCGCCACCACCGTGGGGGCTCGCGAATGTCTTATGCAAGTTCAGGTGACACACGTCTGCTCCGATAGTACCCGGATTGGTCAGTCCCACCTGTCCGTTCATGTTGGCTCCGTCCATATAAACCTGTGCACCGCACGCATGGATAATCTCACATATCTCCTTGATTTCTTCCTCAAAAATACCATGAGTAGACGGATAAGTAATCATCAAAGCTGCCAGTTCATCCTTATGTGCTTCAGCCTTCGCACGCAAATCTTCCAAATCCACGTTTCCATTCTCATCGCAAGCACACGTCAGCGGTTCGTAACCTGCCTGTACAGCCGAAGCCGGATTGGTGCCATGTGCCGAGGCCGGAATCAATACCAATCGGCGGTTACCCTGTCCGATGCTTTCCTGGTAACTTCTAATCACACGCAAGCCCGTATATTCACCTGCTGCACCGGAGTTCGGCTGGAGAGATACGCCTGCAAAACCTGTAATCGTCTTTAGCTGTTCCGAGAGATTGTGAATCAAAGCCTGGTATCCCGCAGCTTGGTCTTCCGGAACCAACGGGTGAAGGTTCATCCAGGCCGCATTGCTAAGAGGCAACATTTCGGATGCCGCATTCAGTTTCATGGTACAAGAGCCCAATGAAATCATGGAATGAGCCAACGAGATATCTTTCCGTTCCAGACGTTTGATGTAACGCATCATTTCCGTTTCGGTGTGATACTTCTGGAAGACTTCGTGAGTGAGGTACGTGCTCAGACGCTGGAACTGTGCGGCTACAGGAGCTTTTTCCGGTATGGCACAGACATCATGCATCGGTTCTTCTGCCGCTACGGCAAACAGATTCAGAATCAGCGTAGCATCTGCCTGCGTAGTAGTTTCATCGACACTGATACCCACATCGCCATTATCAAAATAGCGCAGATTGATTTCCTTGCTCAAGGCAATGGTGCGCACTTCCTGAATGGTTACGTTGTCCGGCAACTGTATTCTCAGTGTGTCAAAGAAATTTTCGTTCTGCAATTTATATCCCAACTTCGTGAGCTGTTCTGCCAGCCAGAAAGCCACGGCATGCACATGATTGGCTATCTCCTTTATGCCGTCAGGTCCGTGATAAACGGCATAGAATCCGGCCATGGTAGCCAGCAGCGCCTGTGCCGTACAGATATTGGAAGTAGCCTTTTCACGCTTGATATGCTGCTCGCGAGTCTGCAATGCCATACGGTAACACAGATGACCGTATTTGTCTTTTGACAGACCGATGATACGTCCCGGCATATTTCGTTTGTATTCATCACGTGTAGCGAAATAAGCCGCAGAAGGTCCTCCATAGAATATCGGTGTGCCCAGACGCTGTGAACTACCGAAAGCGATGTCGGCTCCCCATTCACCGGGAGGAACCAGTAGGGCAAGCGACAGGATATCGGCTGCTACGGCCACCTTACATCCGGCAGCATGTGCCTGTTCGGCAAATTCCCGATAGTCTTCTATACTTCCGCTGTTATTCGGATACTGCACGATGCAACCGAAAATATCCGGCGTAAAAGTCAGGTCCTTGTAACTGCCTACCTTTACTACCATTCCCTGCGGAATGGCCCGGGTACGAATAACTGCCAGCGTCTGAGGGAATATTTCTTCATCTACAAACAGCACGTTGGCCTGTGCTTTCTGTTGTGCACGGCTTCTCAGTCCGTACATCATCGTAGCCGCTTCCGCCGCAGCCGTCGCTTCATCCAGCAGAGAACAGTTGGCCAGCGGAAGGGCAGTCAGATCGCTGATTACCGTTTGAAAGTTCAGCAACGCTTCCAGTCGTCCCTGGGAAATTTCAGCCTGATAGGGCGTATAGGAAGTGTACCAAACCGGATTTTCAAATACGTTACGCTGAACAACTGCCGGAGTCACCGTGTCATACCACCCACATCCGATATACGTCTTATATAGCTTGTTCTGGGCTGCCAGTTTGCCGATGTGCTCGGCAAATTCACGTTCCGTCATGGCAGCTCCCAGTTTCAAAGGTTCTTTTAGCAGGATATTGGCAGGAATGGTTTTCTCTATCAGTTCATCCAGACTGCTTACTCCAATTTTTTTCAGCATCAGCGGAAGTTCCTCTTCCCCGATGCCGATGTGTCTGTTTGAAAATGTCGTTGTTTTCATGATTATTAAGGTAAGATTTATGGTTTTCAAGCAAAAGAATAACGCATCAGCGGAAGAAAGGATTGTTCATCTTTTCATAGCCGATGGTAGTGGGATTTCCATGCCCCGGATACACCATTGTCTCGTCAGGGAGTGTCAGCAAACGTGCCACGATGCTTTCCCTCAACTGGTCAAAGTTTCCGCCTTCCAGGTCTGCACGCCCGATGCTGCCCCGGAACAATACATCACCGCTGAACATGCAGTGCTGTGCTTCACAATAGAACACCATGCTTCCGGGAGAATGGCCAGGCACGGCAAGCGCCTTCAGTTCTATATTTCCTATTTTTATCAGGTCGCCGTCATGCACGTAGCTGCCCAGTGCAGGAGGTTCCTCGTTCAGAGGGAAACCGAACATGCGGCAATACTCTGCTGTTCTCGGCAACAGAAATTCATCTTCCTTTCCGGCTTCGGCACTGACTCCAAACTCTCTGAGCATAAACGCGTTGCCGAAGATATGATCCAGGTGCAAATGCGTATTCAGCAAATGCGTCACCGTAAGTCCGTTTTCTGCAATGAACTTCTTCAATGTCTGCTGCTCTTCCTGATAATAGCATCCGGCATCAATTACAGCTGCCTGCAGCGTTTCCTCGTCCCACACCACATAGCAGTTGACCGGAAACATATTGAATTCAAATGTCTTAATTTTCATATCGATTATCCGTTGATTGTGACATAAACCACTTTCTTGGTCTCAAAAAATTCCTCTTCAAAATAATCCTTCAAATCATACATAAGTGTCTGATGCTTTACAGGCATGACTTCCCGTTCCAGTTCACCGCCTTTCAGGCAAATCAGTCCGTTGGGGAGGGCATTGTGCTGTTCCTTCTTGATATTCTTGCGGATGATTTTCAGCAAGTCGGTCAGCGGCATGACGGCCCTGCTTACCACGAAGTCAAACAATTGCTTTTCTTCCTCCGCACGGCAATGACGGGTAGTGACGTTCTTCAAGCCGATGGCATTGGCTATTTCAGTAGCCACCTTCACTTTCTTGCCGATACTGTCCACCAGATGGAAATGTGTTTCCGGAAAGAGAATAGCCAGCGGAATTCCAGGGAAACCACCGCCGGTACCCAAGTCCATCACAGCCGTTTCCGGACGGAACTGCATGACCTTGGCAATACCCAGTGAGTGCAGCACATGATGCTCATACAGGTTGGTAATGTCTTTTCGCGAAATCACGTTGATTTTGCTGTTCCAGTCAGTATATAGGTCATACAAAGCCGCAAATTGCTGTTGCTGAACCTCGCTCAGGTTCGGAAAATATTTTAAGATAATGTCCATGTACGATTATTTCTTGATTAAATAAGTATTGATTTCTTCATAGGGAACCGTCAATTGGAAACGTCCCATGTAATAAGGTGCAATGTCGTAGGTGTTATAAAGGAATGTCACTCCCTCTTTTTCGAGCAGGAAGTTATCGGGCACATACAAGTCCGTGTCCAACAAGATACCTACCGCCTGAAGTCCCTCTACACAGGTCAGCGTATCTGTCTCCAGCTTTTTATTGGCTTCTGACAGCAGTTTGTCCAGAATCAGCCGACAGATATCCTCTTCAGTTCCTTTGGCAAACACTTCGCTCTTGTCCAGCTTTTTCCCATTGGCCGCATCAATGTTAACCCACTGTGCCCATGTGTTGGGATGTGCGCCTCCGGTATATTGGAAAGTAGTGACGGCATAATTCCATATACTGTCTTTACCTTCTTGCAGTTCCGAATTTATCTCATATTCGTAGTTATACCAGTTAGGAATTTCATCGGGCTTCATTCCGTTCTTCAAGTCGGTATGATAACTTCCCTGCACATCCTTCAGGTAATCACCTGCCAGGCTTTCCTTGATAGACGAGACAAAGGCCTGTGGAGAAGCTGCTCCGGCATGTGCACTTGAAAAAGCATCTTCCAGCACCTGATTGATTACCTGCGTCAGCGAATCGTTCTTATCGGCCGACTTTAAATATTTAAAATTGATTTTTATCTGGCATTTAGGTGATTCCGTATTGGCTTCATCCAGATACACAGTCGTATCCATAGGAATGGAATCCACTGAAACTTCGTTTCCTCCGGCTGTCCCGTTTCCGATACACCCCGGTAGCATCATGGTGGAAAACAAGCCACACACGACAGAGGGGAATAAGCCTCTTTGTATTTTTTTCATCATGTTCAGACGTTTTTCTCAAAAAAATGATTTCTCTGTCTACAAATATAGCATAACTTCCCGAATTGCGATGTAAAAAGGAATTCTTTTTGTAAATCTTTGCCATTCACACCAAAAAATTTTTTCTTTGCAAAATGTAACCTTTTAAGAATTGAATGCCATGATTACAATAGAAAACTGGGGACTCATCTCTTATTCTGAAGCTTGGGAACGACAAACTGCTCTTTTTGATGAACTCATTGATGCCAAGCTGAACGGGAAGCCTTATACCAACCGGATTATTTTCTGCCAGCATCCGCATGTCTACACCCTGGGCAAGCACGGAAAGGCGGCCAATATGCTGTTGAACCCCACACAGTTACAGACCATTCATGCCGAACTGTTTCAGGTGGACAGGGGAGGAGACATTACTTATCACGGACCGGGACAATGGGTGTGTTATCCGATTCTGAACCTGGAAGATTTTCACTTGGGTTTGAAGGAATACCTGCACCTGTTAGAGGAAGCGGTGATCCGCGTGTGCCGGACCTACGGCATAGAAGTCGACAGAGTGCACGGGGCTACTGGCGTCTGGCTGGCTACGGGTACGCCCGAAGAACGTAAAATCTGTGCCATGGGGGTAAGAAGCAGCCATTTCGTTACGATGCACGGTCTTGCCCTGAACGTCAATACAGATTTAAGGTATTTCAGTTACATTCATCCCTGTGGGTTTATAGACAAGGGAGTCACTTCACTACAGGCTGAGTTACGGCAAGAAGTCCCGATGGATGAAGTGAGAGACAGACTGGAGCAACTGATTCTGGAATTATTAAAAGAAACGGCCTGACGTATTCGTCAAGCCGTTTTCTTTTTCCTTATTGCCGACTGGCAAAATAAGCTTTTATCTGTTCGTTGATTTGCTGCATACCTTTTATGGAAGGATGCCCTCCCTGCTTGTCGATTCCTTTCAGTTCGATGCAAGGCACGTGATAGTGTGCGCAGATGGTCTTTACAGACTCATTGATTTCCGATTTCAGGTCGCAGTTCAACAGAAAATAAATCTCCACGTTGGGATAACGGTACTGCATGTGTTCCAGCATATAAGCCATGGCCGGACGGAAGCTGTACAAATCTTTTTTCGTCCAGTTTTCATACTGGTATTCACCGATGGGAGCCCCGGCCCAGCTGTCGTTCGTTGCTCCAAAAATGAAAATGAGGTCCGGACACCCCAGGTTGTTCATTCGTGTCACAAACGAGCGGTCGGAATAATCCTCTTTCCGGTAACCGGTGTGGCAGATGGTTGCACCCGAGAAAGAATTGTTTACGCACAGACGGTATCCGCTTTCCTTAATAAACTTATACCACCAGGTCTGGTCTACAGAACGGACATCGTTGTTTTTCCGCGGCTGCTGAAAGTACCACACGGCATTGGTATCAGGCTGAAGGTAATTCTCGAAAGTAGAGTACGAATCTCCTAAAATAGAAACAGCCTTCCGGGTCTGCGAAAATCCCATGGTGCAGACCAAAAGGAAGGAAAATAGCATTGCATACGTTTTTTTCATGATGTGTCATTTAAAGTTTCTACAAATGTACGTGATAAAAAACAAAACAAACAGAAAAAAGTGATACAAAAATGGGGCATTTTGTCAGTATACAAGTAATTGGGGTATAATTATCCGTAATATGTATATCGTGTTTTCCGAAAAATCAGGATATTTTTGTAAAA
>NZ_JBBKBF010000044.1:0-33328 GCF_037892625.1 Phocaeicola sp. ICN-14070
TGATATCCTTCACAGTTGGATATGTAACACGATTAAATGCCTTTAACAACTCCGATTTCATCTCTGTAACTCTATTTTGTGATATTCTGCCCAAGAAGTAACAAAATACCTTATAGGCACCAACCAATATGTTCTTTTGATTACCTAAATACCCCAGAGGTCCATTGCTGATTGCTTCGGGAAGTGTCATGTCAAAAAGAACTTTTCCATGAGCACAATAATTCCTGAGTCTACGCACTGTATTGATATAATTTGAAAACTGAGATGGAGACTGCATTCCATAAGCAACTGAAATACCATGTTTCAAACCACCATCCAGTAGATTATCATATATGGAAATGACAACACCAAAACTCATATATTCAATAGCTTTCCATGCAGGAGCATATTTTCTTTTATGCGTTTTTAAATCCTGTTTTATCACAGGCTCGCTATTCACATCTTTAATGGACTTCTGAAAAAGGTCACTATCAATAAAGTCCTGCTTTAATACCTTTGGATTGATGTACCAGAATGAATCGTCCTTGTACTTATTCGAAATCATATAAATTAAAGTAGTCCTGAAATTTATTTCAATTCTACTTATATAACGCAAGAAAAGGTTTCTCAAATCAAAATCAAAGTAATAAAGCTTTATGACATAATCAAAATTTGTTCCCTCTTTGAATGTATGATCTCTTTGTTCCTTTCGTGGATATGTTTTCTCAAAGGGAAACCAATAAAAACCTAACCGATAATAACCGATGTCAGAAAGATTCTCAATGGCTTTCCCTTCATCGTCAATACTCATACCTCTTTTCCTTAAAGTCTCAATCTGTTCTTGTATAGTTGTGGCTGTTTTCGAACTTTCCATACGTCATATATTTTCTACAAAAATACAACAAATCTTCTTTGATAAACTAATGTGAGTTTTTTTTAAAATTTAGTATGGAACAAACTGTACATGAGACAAATAAAAACGCCGAAGCGTTTCAACTCAAACGCCTTTACGTTTTCTCCAAAACGTAAGGACGTTTTACTTCAAATGCACTTGCGTTTGAAACAAAACGTACTTGCGTTTTCCGGACCTTATCAAAAAGCCCTCCAGAAGCCTCTCTGAGGCCTTATTTCTTCGTTTCTTCCTTCTCCTTCTTGACAGGTTCGTCTTTCTTTACCGGTGCCGAAAGAATCTCCCGGTAACGGACAGGATTCTGCAATACCTTGATGGCTTCTTCCAAATCAGTATCATCTTTCAACCGTTCCATCGCCGCACCACGCTGATAAAAATAGCGGGTCACGATTTCCTGTGAGATATATTCCTTAATCGGTTTGGCAAAATAGTCCAAGTCGCGGTCCAGGTTATGGTTGAGCTTCTTTTCCAGCGCCTTGAATTCCTCTGCTGCCTCGGTCATATAACCCTCAAACTCGGCAATTTCTTTCAGGCTTTTCAACATCTTCTCACTCTGGCGGTCGTAAGTAAAGTTACGCGACTTCACCAGTTTCTTGAAAGCCTCATAATCGGCATCGGTCAGTTTGAAGTCGTCTACCGAAGCCAATGTAGGATGATTCCAGCAATATTGGGTAGCGTAATCGAAAATCAGGTCGTCGTTCATCAGGTAGAACACGATGTTCGGAATCTTGTCTCCCTTCACTTCAATGTCCGGACGAATACCTCCTCCATCACGCACCTCACGTCCGGCAGCCGTATGAAATACGGTGGTCAGACTGTCGGGTGTACGGGCTACTGAACCGTCGGCATTCTTCTTGGCATAGTCGATAGCCTGGATACAACGTCCGCTGGGAATATAGTATTTGGAAGTGGTCACTTTCAGCGTGCCGTTGTAGGGCAACGGACGAATGGTCTGCACCAGCCCTTTTCCGAAAGTGCGCGAACCGATGACTACCGCACGGTCCAAGTCCTGCAACGAACCACTCACGATTTCAGAAGCCGAAGCCGTGGCACCGTTCACGAGTACCGCCAGCGGAATCTGTGTATCGACCGGTTCATTCTGGGTTTTATAAGAACCTTGTGCCTGACGTACCTTCCCTTTTGTCATCACAATTTCCTGTCCCTTCGGCACATAAAGATTGACAATGTCTACCGCTTCCGACAAGGAACCTCCTCCATTGTCACGCAAGTCGATGATCAGCGACTTGGCACCTTTCTGTTTCAGTTCGATAAAAGCTTTTTTGAAATCCTTGGCAGAATTCTCCGTAAAGCTGGACAAAGCCAAATAGCCGATACTGTCTTTCACCATGCCGTAATAGGGCACCGGATTGGTACGGATGTTCTTACGGGTAATTTTAAATTCCATCACCGTACTGTCGTTCTTGAGCGGACGCAGCACTTTCAAGACGAACGAAGTTCCCGGTTCTCCACGCAGCGCTTCGCTGACCTTGGAAGAAAATTCCTGGGGTTTCATGTCGCCACGTACCATTTCTTTTCCTCCTACCGAGAGAATGATGTCGCCTGCCTTGACTCCGGCTTCGGCTGCCGGCATGCCTTCGGTAGGTTCCACCACTGCAATGCGGTCTTTGGCCTCATAATAGCGGATGGCCGCACCGATACCGCCGTATTTTCCGGTAGTCATTTCCTTAAGACTGCTCACCTCTTCTTCCGGATAGTACTCCGTATAAGGGTCGGTCAGTGAAAGCATACCTTCCACTCCGGTCTGAATCATTTTTTCGGCATTCACGGTATCTACATAAAACAAATCCAGTTCCTTGAAAATGGAGTTGAATATGTCCAGATTCTTTGATATCTGAAAATTACGGTCGTCTTCCTTGAAGCTGGTCATGCCCATCCCCAACATCACGATAAAGGCTCCGGCCAGCATTTTTCTTGCATTCATATATAGTCTGTTTACAAAATTGTTCTTCCTTGCAAATAAACACATTATTCCGGTTAGACTTGCAGAAGTGATTCAATATTTAACTTAATTTCGTCCCATTTCTTAGCAGGTAAGGTGGTACCGACTTCCTGAATGACGGCAGTGGCCAGAATGGTACTGATTTGCACGCATTTCTCCAGCGAATAACCGCACGTCAGGCCGTACATGAAACCGGCGGCATAGAAATCGCCTGCACCAGTGGTGTCCAGCACATTATCGACCGGACAAGACAGCAGTTGAATGACTTCTGTGCCTTTCTTCACAAGAGAGCCCTCTTTTCCGGTTTTCACCACGGCAATGCTGCATTTGGACGCAATTTCTTCCAAGGCTTCATGAGGAGCTTTTCCCGTATAGGCCAGTGCTTCGCTCTCATTGGCAAACACGATGTCCACATATTTCACAATCAACTGGTCGAAGAAGTCACGTTCGGCTTCCACCACATTGTAGCTTGCCATATCGAGACAAACCTGAAGTCCTTCTTCCTTGGCCAGCTGTACGGCGCGCAGCATCAGGTCATGGTCTTGCAAAAGATAGCCTTCAATATAGAGATAATTGTATCCGGCAAACATTTTACGCGACAAGTCTTCTGCCCTCAGTGTGGCAGCTGCTCCCAAATAAGTACCGAACGTGCGCTCTCCATCGGTAGAAATGAAAGTCGATGCAATGCCCGACGGCAAATCGCAGGTGGCCAGCAAGGCATTTACCCCGCGCTGACGGAGGGTATCACCAAAGAAAGCTCCTGTCTCGTCTTGCCCTATCTTTCCGATAAATCCGGGATTGGCTCCCAATGCGGCCAGTGCACAGACCGTATTGCCGGCCGAACCGCCGGTAGAGCGATGAATCTTCATCCCTGAGGTATATTTACGTATTTCAGACAAGGTGGCTTCTTGTATCAACTGCATGCTTCCTTTGGGCAAATGTAGCTTTTCCAGCAAGGAATCGTCATCAATTCTTACCAGCACATCGACCAATGCATTGCCCATTCCTATAATTTTATCCATTTTACTTCATTTTTTTTGCAAAGATATTGCATAATTCAAAATATCCTACTACCTTTGCATCGCAATTAAAGGAAAACCTTCTTCAGTAGCTCAGTCGGTTAGAGCATCTGACTGTTAATCAGAGGGTCGTTGGTTCAAGTCCAACCTGAAGAGCTCCTTTATTTGAAACATGTTTAAATCTTCTTCAGTAGCTCAGTCGGTTAGAGCATCTGACTGTTAATCAGAGGGTCGTTGGTTCAAGTCCAACCTGAAGAGCTTGAGAGTTCGTTGAATAAACGAACTTTTTTTATACCCTAAAACGAACTAATATGGACGATTATTACTCGCGAACGTATTACAATTATTTTAACCACTTCCTGAAGGGGTGTCGTGAGTAATCCTGTCTTTTACTCTGAAGATGCTCCTCCGGGCTTAAAATGAAGGAAAGGAGCAGACAGATGAGAAAGTATCTTTTTTGTGAAGCTGGCTTTGTAGAGAAAGCCAACTGGCAACCTAACTGCTGGATTAACATTGAATGTCCGGATGCCGCGGACTTCCACTTCCTGCAAGAACAATTAAAAGTTCCCCAGTCTTTTTTGAATGACATTGCCGATACCGACGAACGTCCGCGTACGGATACGGAAGGTAACTGGCTGCTGACCATTCTGCGTATTCCCGTACAGACTCCTGATTCAAAAGTGCCGTATGCCACGGTGCCTATCGGTATCATTACGAACAATGAACTGGTGATTTCGGTTTGCTATCACTCTACGGAGATGCTGCCGGACTTCATCGAACATACGCAGCGCAAAGGTATCAACGTGCCCAATAAATACGAATTGATTCTGCGACTGATTTACTCGTCGGCTGTATGGTTCCTGAAATACCTGAAACAAATCAACAACGAAGTGAATAATGCGGAAAAGGAGCTGGAACGTAGCATCCGTAACGAGGACTTGCTCCGGCTGATGAACCTACAGAAGAGCCTGGTATATTTCAATACGTCTATTCGTGGCAATGAGGTCATGATAGGCAAATTGCAGAATATCTTTAATGAGAAAGACTATCAGAATGCGGAACTGACAGAAGATGTGCTCATCGAGCTGAAGCAGGCACACAATCAGGTAAACATTTACAGTGACATTCTTACGGGTACCATGGATGCTTTTGCTTCCATCATCTCCAACAATGTGAACACCATCATGAAACGCATGACCAGTCTTTCCATCGTGCTGATGGTACCGACACTGATTGCCAGTTTCTATGGTATGAACGTGGATATTCACATCGAAGGACTGCCACACGCCTTTGCCTTGATTGTATGTTTCTCCATCTTCCTCTCGGCAACGGCCTTTGTTATTTTCCGGAAAATAAAGTGGTTCTAAGCTGAGGGTATATGAAATACGGAGTATCTTCCAATACGCTGCTGCTTACGGCCGGAATCGTATGGCTGGTTGCCGGCATCAACATTCTCCGTATCGGCATTTCCTGCTGGATAACGGACGCGCACTACTGGCTGCTCAAGGTCTGCGAGGCCAGTCTGATATTCCTGCTGTTCTTCTGCATAGTTTTCCACAAGCTCTACCGCAAGCATGCACAGCGTATCACAGCCGGTAACCCCAACAAACGCTGTCCATTCTCGTTTTTTGACGTGAAAGGCTGGCTGGTGATGGCTTTCATGATTGCACTAGGTATAACTATCCGTACCGCAAGCCTGCTACCGGAAAGCTTTATTGCAGTCTTTTATACCGGACTTTCCCTCGCCTTGATGGCCACAGGAGGACGTTTCATCCTGCTATATTGGAAAAGGAAATAAAACTAGTCATACGCATCAGTAAAGTACCATTTCCCCTCCTATAATGTGGAAATGACAGGTACTACATAATTATAATAGTCAATTAAAACTTTAAATATACGATGCTTGCTTACATCGAATAAGTACATAAAAAAAGCCGTCTCAAATGAGACGGCTTTTTTATGATAGTAGTTGAGATTATTCAACTCCACTGTAATCTAATACATTCTTCTTGTTAGCCAAGATGCGATCGTATTCTTCTTTAGAACCTACCACAATCTTTTCAAACTCACGCTGACCTGTACCAGCAGGAATCAAGTGACCGCAGATAACGTTCTCTTTCATACCTTCCAGTTTATCAACCTTACCGTTGATAGCAGCTTCGTTCAATACCTTGGTAGTTTCCTGGAATGATGCAGCTGACATGAAGCTTGATGTCTGCAATGCAGCACGTGTAATACCCTGCAGAATCTGAGTAGAAGTAGCAGGAACTGCATCACGTACTTCAACCAGTTTCAAGTCGCGGCGTTTCAGCATACTGTTTTCATCACGGAGCTTACGAGCTGTAACAATCTGTCCCGGCTGCAAGTTCTGAGAATCACCAGCGTCTACAACCACTTTCTTACCCCAGATACGGTCGTTTTCCTCATTGAATTCAATGCGGTCTACAACCTGCTGTTCCAAGAAGCGAGTATCACCCGGTTCGTCAATCTGTACCTTACGCATCATCTGACGAACGATGATTTCGAAGTGCTTATCGTTAATCTTCACACCCTGCAGACGGTAAACGTCCTGGATTTCATTTACGATATATTCCTGAACGGCTGTAGGACCTTTGATGGCCAAGATGTCGGCAGGAGTAATAGCACCGTCAGACAACGGAGTTCCGGCACGTACATAGTCGTTTTCCTGAACCAGAATCTGCTTAGACAAAGCAACCAAGTACTTACGAACGTCACCAGTCTTCGATGTAACGATGATTTCACGGTTACCACGTTTAATCTTACCCATCGTAATTTCACCATCGATTTCAGAAACGACAGCCGGATTAGACGGGTTACGAGCTTCAAACAACTCAGTTACACGTGGAAGACCACCGGTGATATCACCTGCCTTACCTACGGCACGCGGAATCTTCACCAGAATATCACCCGACTTCACGGTCTGTTTGTCTTCTACTACTACGTGACCACCTACCGGTAAGTTGTATGTACGGATAATTCCACCGTTCTCATCCAAGATGTGCAATGACGGAATCTTCGTTTTATCCTTAGATTCAGTAATAATGATTTCACGCAAACCAGTAGCTTCATCTGATTCTACCTTATAGGTTACGTTTTCAATTACTGATTCAAAGTCAATCTTACCAGCAGCTTCTGTTACGATAACGGCGTTGAACGGATCCCACTTAGCAATCAGCTTGCCCTTTTCTACCACCTCACCGTCTGAAGCATACAACTTAGAACCGTAAGGAACGTTGTGAGTAGAAAGGATGATACCCGTATTCACATCCACAAAGCGAACCTCGGCCAAACGACCTACTACAATCTTCACTGGTTCACCAGTTTCTTCTACAGCATCAACCGTACGCAATTCTTCGAATTCCAGACGAGCATCATTCTTAGCCACGATACTTGCATTAGCAGCCAGGTTACCTGCGATACCTCCGGCGTGGAATGTACGCAGAGTCAACTGAGTACCCGGTTCACCGATTGACTGAGCAGCGATTACGCCGACAGCTTCACCCTTCTGTACCATACGACTGGTAGCCAGGTTACGTCCGTAACATTTCGCACATACACCCTTCTTCGATTCACAAGTCAATACAGAGCGGATTTCTACGCTTTCAATCGGAGATTTTTCGATTTCTTCTGCAATGTCTTCTGTAATCTCTTCACCAGCAGCCACAATCAGCTTACCAGTTGTCGGGTGGATAATATCATGAACAGATACACGACCCAGTATACGTTCGTACAAAGTAGCGATAACTTCATCATTGTTCTTCAGGGCTGTACAAACCAGACCACGCAATGTACCACAGTCTTCTTCGTTGATAATCACGTCATGAGAAACGTCAACCAAACGACGAGTCAAGTATCCGGCATCGGCAGTCTTCAACGCGGTATCGGCAAGACCCTTACGAGCACCGTGGGTAGAGATAAAGTACTCCAACACCGAAAGACCTTCCTTAAAGTTAGAAAGAATCGGGTTTTCAATAATCTGTGCACCCTCAGCACCAGCTTTCTGCGGTTTAGCCATCAAACCACGCATACCAGACAACTGACGGATCTGTTCCTTAGAACCACGGGCACCAGAATCCAACATCATAAATACAGAGTTAAATCCTTGGTCGTCGTTCTTAATAGTCTTATATAGAATGTCTGACAAGTCACTGTTTACGTGAGTCCAAGTATCAATTACCTGATTGTAACGTTCGTTATCAGTGATGAATCCCATGTTATAGTTCATCATAATCTGTTCGATTTCTTCGTTACCACGTTTTACCAGTTCTTCCTTCTCCTTCGGGATAATGATATCACCCAAGTTGAATGACAGACCACCTTCGAATGCTTTCTTATAACCTAAGTTCTTGATACCATCCAAGAATTCGCAAGCACGAGCCACACCAACAGCCTTAATAACATCGCTGATGATGTCACGCAGAGACTTCTTAGAAATAACGGTATTCAAATAACCACATTCATCCGGAACCAGTTCATTTACAATGACACGACCTACAGAAGTTTCCTTAATCAACTTCTTCACGATATTGCCGTTTTCATCAAGGTCATTAGCCACTACGCTGATAATAGCGTGAATGTCTACCTTACCTTCGTTATAAGCAATCATTGCTTCTTCCGGTCCATAGAAAATCAAACCTTCACCTTTGGCACCTTTACGCAATTTGGTAATGTAATACAATCCCAATACCATATCCTGTGCAGGCACAGTGATAGGCGCACCATTGGCAGGGTTCAAAATATTGTGTGACTGAAGCATCAACATCTGAGCTTCCAGTACAGCTTCGTTACTCAAAGGCAAGTGCACGGCCATCTGGTCACCATCGAAGTCGGCGTTGAACGCGGTACAAGCCAACGGGTGCAACTGGATAGCCTTTCCTTCGATCATCTTCGGCTGGAAAGCCTGGATACCCAAACGGTGAAGTGTCGGAGCACGGTTCAACAATACCGGGTGTCCCTTCATTACATGTTCCAGGATATCCCAGATAACAGATTCCTTGCGGTCTACAATCTTCTTCGCTGATTTCACTGTCTTCACAATACCACGTTCAATCAACTTACGAATGATGAACGGTTTGTACAATTCTGCAGCCATCAGCTTAGGAATACCACATTCACCCATCTTCAGTTCCGGACCTACGACGATTACAGAACGAGCAGAGTAGTCAACACGTTTACCCAACAAGTTCTGACGGAAACGTCCTTGCTTACCTTTCAAACTGTCTGACAAAGATTTCAACGGACGGTTGGCATCTGTCTTCACTGCACTTGACTTACGAGAGTTGTCGAACAATGAATCGACAGCTTCCTGAAGCATACGTTTTTCATTACGCAAAATCACTTCCGGAGCCTTGATTTCAATCAGACGTTTCAAACGGTTGTTACGGATAATTACACGACGATACAAATCGTTCAAGTCTGAAGTAGCGAAGCGACCACCATCCAGCGGAACCAACGGACGCAATTCAGGTGGGATAACCGGTACGATACGTACAATCATCCATTCCGGTTTGTTGCGGCCACGAGATGCACGGAAAGATTCTACTACCTGCAAGCGTTTCAAAGCTTCGTTCTTACGCTGCTGTGAAGAATCATTGTTTGCCTTATGACGCAATTCGTATGACAAAGCATCCAAATCAATTCCTACCAGCAAATCATATATTGCTTCAGCACCCATCTTGGCGATAAACTTATTCGGATCGCTGTCTTCCAGATATTGATTTTCTTTCGGAAGAGTTTCCATAATATCCAGATACTCTTCTTCAGACAACAAGTCATATTTACTGATACCATCTTCAGCCTTCACACCCGGCTGAATAACGACATAACGTTCATAATAAATAATAGCATCCAGTTTCTTTGTCGGCAATCCCAGCAGATAACCAATCTTATTAGGCAATGAACGGAAATACCAGATATGAGCAACAGGTACCACCAACTGAATGTGACCACTACGCTCACGACGTACTTTCTTTTCTGTTACTTCCACACCGCATCGGTCGCAGACAATGCCTTTGTAGCGAATACGTTTGTACTTACCGCAATGACATTCGTAGTCTTTCACCGGACCGAAGATACGTTCGCAGAACAAACCGTCACGTTCCGGTTTATAAGTACGATAGTTGATGGTTTCCGGTTTCAGAACCTCACCATAAGAATTTTCCAGAATCTCTTCGGGTGATGCCAGACCGATCGTAATCTTTGAGAAATTACTTTTTATCTTAGTATCTTTTCTAAAAGCCATACTTTTTATTTTATGATAATGAAGAATTTAATCATGAAGAATGGAAGTTATCTTTTCCATTCTCCATTTGAAAAAGTTATTCCAGCGTAATGCTCAAGCACAAACCTCTAAGTTCATGCAACAATACGTTGAGAGATTCAGGAATACCCGGAGTCGGCATAGGTTCACCTTTCACAATTGCTTCGTATGCCTTAGAACGTCCTACTACGTCATCAGACTTGATAGTCAAGATTTCCTGAAGTACATGAGCAGCACCGAATGCTTCGATTGCCCAAACCTCCATTTCTCCGAAACGCTGACCACCGAACTGAGCCTTACCACCAAGTGGCTGCTGAGTAATCAATGAGTACGGACCGATTGAACGGGCATGCATCTTGTCTTCAACCATGTGACCCAGTTTCAACATGTAAGTCACACCGACTGTAGCCGGCTGGTCAAACTGATCACCTGTACCACCATCATACAAGTAAGTCTTACAATAGCGTGGCAGACCAGCTTTGTCAGTCCATTCATCCAAGTCATCCAAAGTAGCACCATCGAAAATCGGAGTCGCAAACTTCACACCCAATTCTTTTCCGGCACGTCCCAGTACAGCTTCGAAAATCTGACCGATGTTCATACGAGAAGGCACACCCAACGGGTTCAATACGATATCAACCGGAGTACCGTCAGCCAAGAATGGCATATCTTCCTGACGAACCACACGTGAAACGATACCCTTGTTACCGTGACGACCGGCCATCTTATCACCCACACCAATCTTACGTTTCTTAGCAATGTAAACCTTTGCCATCTGAATAATACCTGAAGGCAATTCATCACCGATTGTCAACGCAAACTTCTTACGTTTCAATTCGGCATCCAGTTCCTTGTACTTCTTCAGATAGTTTACGATAAGATCACGAATCATATCATTCTTATGAGCATCAGCAGTCCACTTGCTCAACTGAATTACGGTATAATCCAATGATTCCAGATCGTATTTAGTAAACTTAGCTCCCTTGGCAATCACTTCAGTTCCCAGATAATCTTTCACACCCTGAGAAACCTTATCAGCTGTCAATACCAGCAACTTGTCAATCAAGATTGCCTTCAGAGCTGCAGCTTTTTCTTCAAATTCTTCATTCAGTTTCGGCAGAATAGCCTTATCTGCATTTTTCTCACTACGAGTCTTTATTACACGAGAATATAATTTCTTGTCAATAACCACACCGCGCAATGATGGAGAAGCTTTCAATGAAGCATCCTTCACATCTCCAGCCTTGTCACCAAAGATAGCACGCAACAGTTTTTCTTCTGGAGAAGGATCAGATTCTCCCTTCGGAGTAATCTTACCAATCAGGATATCGCCCGGCTCAATACGTGCACCAATACGTACGATACCGTTTTCATCCAAATCTTTGGTTGCTTCTTCACTCACATTCGGAATATCAGAAGTCAACTCCTCCATACCGCGTTTAGTTTCGCGTACTTCCAAAATATATTCATCTACGTGAACAGATGTCAGAATATCTTCACGAACCACACGTTCGTTCAATACGATAGCATCCTCGTAGTTGTAACCTTTCCACGGCATGTAAGCTACCAGCAGGTTCTTACCCAATGCCAACTCTCCATTTGCTGTAGAATAACCTTCAGTCAGGATATCTCCCTTCTTCACGCGCTGTCCTTTATTACAAATCGGACGCAAGTCGATGGTCATGCTCTGGTTTGTCTTGCGGAACTTCGGAATACGGTATTCCTTCAATGCCGGTTCGAAGCTTACAAACTCTTCATCTTCTGTACGGTCATACAAAATACGAATTGTAGTAGCATCCACAAAGTCAATCACACCATCCCCTTCTGCAGCAATCTGTGTACGTGAATCTTCACACAATTGTTTTTCGATACCTGTACCTACAATCGGAGCTTCAGTCTTCAACAAAGGAACTGCCTGGCGCATCATGTTAGATCCCATCAACGCACGGTTCGCATCGTCATGTTCAAGGAACGGAATCAATGAAGCCGCAATAGATGCAATCTGCTGAGGAGCGACGTCCATCAATTCTACCTGGTCTGGAGTAACTACCGGATAATCCGCATCACGACGTGCTTTTACCTTCTCACGGATAAATGTACCGTCATCATTCAGCGGAGCATTACCCTGAGCGATAATCTTGTCTTCTTCTTCTTCTGCAGAAAGGTATTCAATACCTTCATTTGACAAGTCTACTACTCCGTCTTTCACTTTACGGTAAGGAGTAACGATAAAGCCCAGTTCATTAATCTTTGCGTAAACACACAAAGAAGAAATCAAACCAATGTTCGGACCTTCAGGAGTTTCAATCGGACACAAACGACCATAGTGAGTATAGTGTACGTCTCGAACCTCGAAACCAGCACGGTCACGTGACAAACCACCAGGTCCCAAAGCTGACAAACGACGCTTATACGTAATTTCGGCCAGCGGGTTAGTCTGGTCCATGAACTGTGACAAAGCATTTGTTCCAAAGAATGAGTTGATTACAGACGAAATAGTTTTCGCGTTAATCAAATCAATCGGAGTAAATACTTCGTTGTCACGTACGTTCATACGTTCACGGATTGTACGTGACATACGAGCCAAACCAATTGCAAACTGATTAGACAACTGTTCACCCACTGTACGTACACGACGATTACTCAAGTGGTCAATATCATCTACATCAGCCTTTGAGTTAATCAACTCAATGAGATATTTGATAATCTCGATAATATCTTGTTTCGTCAATACTCTGACATCCATAGGAGTATCCAAGTTCAACTTCTTGTTGATACGATAACGTCCTACATCACCCAGATCATAACGTTTTTCTGAGAAGAACAAGTTGTTGATAACTTCACGTGCACTTGCATCATCGGCCGGATCGGCATTACGCAACTGACGATAAATATACAATACAGCTTCCTTTTCAGAGTTACTTGGGTCTTTCTGTAAAGTATTGAAGATAATAGAATAGTCAGAGGCATTTGCTTCTTCGTTGTGAACGAGGATATTCTGTACACCAGACTCGATAATCAAATCGATATGTTCAGGTTCAATGACAGTTTCACGGTCAATTACTACCTCGTTACGTTCTATAGAAACAACTTCACCAGTATCTTCATCCACAAAATCTTCTGTCCATGTTTTCAATACACGAGCAGCTAATTTGCGTCCAATAATCTTTTTCAGATTAGTCTTGTTAACCTTTACATCCTCAGCCAGATTGAAAATCTCAAGAATATCCTTATCATTTTCAAATCCTACAGCTCTCAACAAAGTTGTTACCGGAAGTTTCTTCTTACGGTCGATGTACGCATACATCACATTATTGATATCCGTAGCGAATTCAATCCAAGATCCTTTAAACGGGATAATACGAGCCGAATACAATTTGGTACCATTAGCATGGATACTCTGACCAAAGAATACACCCGGAGAACGGTGCAGCTGAGAAACAACCACACGTTCAGCACCAGTAATTACGAAGGTGCCTTTCGGAGTCATATAAGGAATCGGTCCCAGATACACATCCTGAATCACTGTGTCAAAATCTTCGTGATCGGGGTCGGTACAATAAAGCTTCAATTTAGCTTTCAAAGGTACACTATATGTCAAGCCACGTTCCAAACAATCATCAATTGTATAGTGAGGCGGATCAATATAGTAGTCAAGGAACTCGAGCACGAAGTTATTGCGTGTATCAGCTATAGGGAAGTTTTCCGCAAAAACTTTATACAAGCCATCATTCTTTCGCTTTTCGGGTGGGGTATCTAATTGCAAGAAGTCCTGAAATGACTTCAACTGTACTTCCAGAAAATCCGGATACTGCATCGGATTCTTAATAGAAGCAAAATTAATTCGTTGATTTTGAGTTTCTGAAGACATCTGTATGGAGTTTAAAATGTAAAAACTAGGATAATTATAGTCGGTCGCTCTCACAGGTCCGACACATGAAACCTAGTGAACTTAATATAGACGCAAAAAGGTTAAGAACCCCCTTTACAGAGGACTCTTAACCGAACTACCTGATTTACAGGATAATCTTATTTAAGTTCAACTTCAGCTCCAGCTTCTTCCAAAGTTTTCTTCAAAGATTCAGCTTCGTCTTTAGCCAAACCTTCTTTTACTGTGCTAGGAGCACCGTCAACCAAGTCTTTTGCTTCTTTCAAGCCAAGACCACAAGCTTCTTTAACGGCCTTAACAACCTGCAATTTAGCAGCACCTGCGCTCTTCAAAACTACATCGAATGAAGTTTTTTCTTCAGCAGCAGCTGCACCAGCAGCAGCAGGACCAGCAGCAACAGCTACAGCTGCAGCAGCAGGTTCAATACCGTATTCTTCTTTAAGGATAGTTGCAAGTTCATTAACTTCTTTTACTGTCAAGTTAACTAATTGTTCTGCAAAAGCTTTCAAATCTGCCATTTTTGTATGAAATTTAATTGTTTGTACTATTTAAATATTAAAGTTGTTTGGTATATTCTCGACTAGGCACAGAGTGCAATTATTCTGCACGTTCTGCCAAAGTCTGAAGAACTCCGTGAATGGTGTTGCCACCTGATTGAAGAGCCGAGATAACATTCTTTGCAGGAGACTGCAGCAAAGCCACGATTTCTGCAATAACTTCGTTCTTACTCTTGATTGTTGCGAGAGCTTCCAACTGGTCTGCACCCACGTAGAATCCTTCCTCTGCATAAGCAGCTTTCAGGGCAGGAACTCCATCTTTGTATTCCTTCAACAGTTTTGCCGGAGCATTAGCTGTTTCACAGAACATTACAGAAGTAGTACCCTTCAAAGAATCAAACAATGGTGAGTAATCCACATCCAAGCTCATCAAAGCCTTGTGAAGCAAAGAATTCTTCACAACTATCAGCTTGATACCAGCCTTGAAACATTTTTTACGCAGGTCACTTGTAGCAGCTGCATCCATTGCAGTTGTATCCACCAAGTAAAAATGTCCATATTGCTTTACAGTATCTGCTAACTGACCAATAATTACGCCTTTATCTTCCTTTCTCATGATTCCTCCTTAATTATTAGATTTCGTCTACTGATTTAGGGTCAATCTTAATACCCTTACTCATAGTACTTGAAAGATAAATACTCTTGATATAAGTACCTTTAGCTGTGGTCGGTTTCAGTTTAATGATAGTAGCGATAAATTCTTTCGCATTTTCACGGATCTGCTCAGCAGAGAAAGAAACCTTACCGATTGAAGTATGAACGATACCGCTCTTATCAACCTTAAAGTCAATCTTACCTTGCTTAACTTCCTTAACAGCCTTAGCTACATCCATAGTTACAGTACCGCTTTTCGGGTTCGGCATCAATCCACGAGGACCAAGCACACGACCCAGCGCACCAATCTTACCCATGATAGACGGCATAGTGATAATCACATCAATATCAGTCCATCCACCTTTGATCTTTTCAATATATTCATCAAGACCAACATAGTCAGCTCCAGCTTCCTTTGCAGCAGCTTCAGCATCCGGTGTACACAGAACAAGCACACGTACCTGTTTTCCAGTTCCATGAGGAAGAGAAACAACGCCTCTTACCATCTGGTTAGCCTTACGAGGGTCTACACCTAAACGTACATCAATATCTAATGAAGCATCAAACTTTGTAAAAGTAATTTCCTTTACCAATTCAGAAGCTTCCTTCAGTGAGTATGCTTTCCCTGCTTCAATCTTTTCTGCAGCCAACTTTTGATTTTTTGTCAGTTTACCCATTATCAATTGAAGTTAATTAGTTATTACCCGGGAAGTCACCTTTTACAGCGATACCCATACTTCTAGCTGTTCCTGCTACCATTGACATAGCAGATTCGATAGTAAAGCAGTTCAAGTCAACCATCTTATCCTGAGCAATTGCACGAATCTGATCCCAAGTCAATTCAGCGACTTTCTTACGATTAGGTTCTGCAGATCCACTCTTGATTTTGGCAGCCTCAAGCAACTGAATAGCCACAGGAGGAGTTTTGATTACGAAATCAAAAGACTTGTCTGTGTAGTAGGTAATGATTACAGGTAATACTTTACCTGCCTTGTCCTGGGTTCTGGCGTTGAATTGCTTGCAAAATTCCATGATATTGATACCCTTAGAACCCAGAGCAGGTCCAACGGGAGGTGATGGATTTGCAGCGCCTCCTTTAATCTGTAATTTGATTAGTCCAGCAACTTCTTTAGCCATTTTCTTTTGTAATTTTTATATAAGTATTTAACGAATAGAACAATTGCACGTAACAAAATGCATTATTCCTTTTCCACATCCGTAAAGCCTAATTCCAACGGAGTTTTCCGCCCGAATATTTTGACCATTACTTTCAGCTTACGTTTTTCCGCGTTTACTTCTTCAATGAGACCACTGAATCCGCTAAACGGGCCAACGCTTACTTTCACTGTTTCTCCTACGGTATAAGGGATATTCAAATCCTCTCCGCTTTCCTGAAGTTCATCTACCGTACCCAGAATACGATTCACTTCCGATTGTCTCAGAGGAACCGGGTGATCCAGTCCTCCCAAGAAGCCAATAACGTTAGGAGTATTTCTCAAATGATGAGCAACCTCTCCAACCAAAGCGGCTTCTACCAAAACGTAACCAGGAAGATAAGTTCTCTCTTTTACGATTTTCTTACCGTTACGAACCTGATACGTCTTTTCGGTAGGAATCAACACCTGAGACACGTAGTCGCCAAGGTTACCGTGCTTGATGTCTGCATCAAGATATTCTTTCACCTTGTTTTCCTTTCCACTCACGGCACGTAATACGTACCATTTTTTTTCAATCTCAGACATGTTTTCTTACTGTTTATTAGTGCGGATAGATAACATCTTCCATAATAAACTGGAAGGCAGAATCCATTAGAAAAACAACGAGTGCAATGAGGAGGGAAGCAGTTAAAACAACCACTGCACTACTAGAAAGTTCTGAACGAGTAGGCCATGATACTTTATGGACTAGTTCGTCATAAGATTCCTTACAATAATTTGTTATCTTTGTAAACATATTCTTTTAATTTTAGCACGGGAAGAGAGGCTCGAACTCCCGACACTCGGTTTTGGAGACCGATGCTCTACCAACTGAGCTATTCCCGTAAAAATAGTTCCCGAATTCCTCCGGGAACTATCAATCTATCTATTATAAGATATTATTAGTCAAGAAGTTCAGTAATCTGACCAGCACCTACTGTACGACCACCTTCACGAATAGCGAAACGCAGACCTACGTTCAATGCAACCGGATAAATCAACTCAACGTTGATTGTTACGTTATCACCCGGCATTACCATATCTGTTCCTTCCGGCAAAGTGATTTCACCTGTACAGTCCATAGTACGCAGATAGAACTGAGGACGATATTTGTTGTGGAACGGAGTGTGACGACCACCTTCTTCTTTCTTCAAGATATAAACCTCAGCTTTGAATTTAGAGTGAGCTTTAACCTGACCCGGGTGACACAAAATCATACCACGTTTGATTTCGTTCTTGTCGATACCACGAAGCAACAAACCTACGTTATCACCAGCTTCTCCCTGATCCAACAATTTGCGGAACATTTCAACACCAGTTACAACTGATTTCTTGTCTTCACCAAGACCCAAGATTTCAACTTCGTCACCAACCTTGATGATACCAGCTTCAACACGACCAGTAGCTACAGTACCACGACCAGTGATTGAGAATACGTCTTCAACCGGCATCAAGAACGGTTTATCGATATCACGCGGAGGCAATGGAATCCAGTTATCAACTGCATCCATCAATTCCATAACTTTTTCTTCCCACTGAGGAACACCATTCAATGCACCCAAAGCAGAACCACGGATGATAGGAGTATTATCACCATCGAAGTCATAGAATGACAACAATTCACGCATTTCCATTTCAACCAGCTCCAACATTTCTTCGTCATCGACCATGTCGCATTTGTTCAAGAATACAACCAGACGAGGAACGTTCACCTGACGAGCCAACAAGATGTGTTCACGAGTCTGAGGCATCGGACCATCAGTAGCAGCAACTACGATGATAGCACCATCCATCTGAGCAGCACCAGTAACCATGTTCTTAACGTAGTCGGCGTGCCCCGGACAGTCTACGTGAGCATAGTGACGGTTAGCAGTCTGATACTCTACGTGAGAAGTGTTGATAGTAATACCTCTTTCTTTTTCTTCAGGAGCGTTGTCGATTGAATCGAAAGAACGCAATTCTGACAGACCTCTCTTTGCCAATACAGTTGTGATGGCAGCAGTCAAAGTGGTTTTACCGTGGTCAACGTGACCGATAGTACCAATGTTAACGTGCGGTTTCGAACGTTCAAATTTCTCTTTAGCCATAGCTTTACTTGTTATTTATTTTGATTAATAATCAGCTTTACAAATTCACGAGCTGTTACCGGGACTTGAACCCGGGACCTCTTCCTTACCAAGGAAGTGCTCTACCGCTGAGCTATAACAGCAAAAGAAAAAGAGCGGAAGACGGGACTCAAACCCGCGACCCTCAGCTTGGAAGGCTAATGCTCTATCAACTGAGCTACTTCCGCAATTTCAGTGGGCAAAGATGGATTCGAACCACCGAAGGCGTAAGCCAGCAGATTTACAGTCTGCCCCATTTGGCCACTCTGGTATTTGCCCATTTCTTAGAATCAGACTAAGATTTTTCTTCTTGAGCCTCTTGTCGGATTCGAACCAACGACCCCGAGATTACAAATCACGTGCTCTGGCCAACTGAGCTAAAGAGGCAAAATCAAACTTTGCAGCCTCGTCATTTTCCATAACTTAGCGGCTGCAAAGTTAGATATTATTTTTTAATCACAAAACTTTTACGCAACTTTTTTATTTACCTTGAAGTTTTTCTTTTGCCTTCAACAGTTGCTTAGACAGTGCCTCTATGCACACATCTATCGATTCTTCGAATGTATCACTTATTTTTTCCGCATAAAACTCTGAATTCAGTGCCAACACGCGCACCCCTGCTTCTTTATTCATTGCAGTTTCAGGTTTTACAACTTTCAAAGACACCTCTACTTTCATTATATTATCGCAAAACTTCTCGAGCTTCTCAGCTTTTTTCTGAATAAAAGCCTCCAGTTTGTCAGATGCATCGAAATGAATGGATTGAATTCTTACTTCCATAAATACCTCCTTTTCTTTACGCTCTAGGATGAGCTTGTTCATAAACCTGTTTTAATTCCTCAAAAGTTGTATGAGTATAAACTTCTGTCGTCGTCAAGCTTTCATGTCCAAGCAATTCTTTTACCGCCTCCAGTTCCGCCTGATGGTTTAACATAGATGTTGCAAAAGTATGCCGCAACACATGAGGGCTTTTCTTCTTCAGCGTCACAACCTTTGAAAGGTATCGCTTCACAATATAGTTCACAGATGAAGGAGAAAGCCTTACCCCACCCTTTCGAATAAAGAAAGCCTCACATTCACCCGAATAAAAACGAGCTCTTTCCTGTAAATACGCACTCAAAACCTCTTGCAGTCTATCCCCAAAAGGAATTAAGCGCTGTTTATTTCTCTTTCCTGTCACTTTTATCACCAATGCCGAAAAATCAACGTCTTCATCCCTCAAAGCTATCAATTCAGCGCGCCGCATGCCAGTAGAATAAAACACCTCAAGCACAGCCTTATCACGCACCCCCTCAAAAGTTTGCGAGAATTCGAATCCATCAAGAAGTTGATTCATCGTCTCATCTCTTACAAAAACTGGCAAAGGCTTCTTTTTCTTCGGACCGACAACCTTCGCCACCGGATCCACCGCCACCAACTTCTGACGTAGCAAATAATGATAAAAAGAGCGAAGCGAACTAAGTTTCCTGTTTACCGTTGTTTCAGCGCGACCTTCATCCATCAATGAGAGCACCCATCCACGAACCACATCCGCATCCACGCTGGCAAACTCAAATTCTTCGTCCACACTCTTAAAGTATGCTTCAAACTCATCCAAATCTATCCCGTAACTAAGAATTGTCTTTTCGGAATAATTCCGTTCAAGAAGCAAATACTTCAGAAAAGAATCTTTCAACATAGAAACATCGCTTTTATTCTCAGCAACGAATTTATGAAAAAGAATTCAATAATTCAAGAGTTTTGCAGAATTATTAATCTTCGTTCTGCTGCATTTTCTGAACGTAAATAGCACGTTCCATTTTAAGTCTCTTCAAAACAGACGGTTTGTCATACTGCTGTCTGCTTCTCAGTTCTTTTACAACACCTGTTTTTTCAAATTTTCTTTTGAATTTCTTCAGCGCTTTTTCAATGTTTTCGCCTTCTTTTACTGGTACTACAATCATGTTTTTAAAATTAAGTATGTTGTTATTAAATTATTTCGCAGTTAATTTGCGGCGCAAAATTACACATACTTTCTTTATTTACAAAACTTTCCAAAAGATTTTATTCAAAAAATCAACTTCAGACAAAATCAAGCCTCCCCTTTCCACACCATTTATTATTTTTGTCATGTTTGTTTAGAATCTCCTTAAATTCATTTACATCATGAACCGTATATCTGATAGAATTGAAGCCTTACGCAGATTTATGCATACCAAAGGCATATCTGCATTTATTGTGCCCAGTACCGACCCTCATTCTGGAGAATATGTACCTGCTCATTGGGAATCACGGAAATGGATTTCCGGATTCACCGGTTCGGCCGGTACAGCTGTAATCACCATGACACAAGGAGGATTATGGACCGACTCTCGTTATTTTTTACAAGCAGAAGAACAACTTCAAGAAAGCGGACTAATTTTATTCAAAGACCGTCTTCCGGAAACTCCTTCCATTGCTGATTGGTTAGGAAGCGTTCTGAAACCTGGAGAAAAAGTCGGTATCGACGGATGGGTAAACAGCACGTCCGAAGCTCTGCAATTGCAAAAAGCACTTGAAAAATATCATTTGGAACTGGTTAACGTGGAGGACCCGTTTAGTTTATTGTGGAAAGACCGTCCCTCACTACCGCCGAACCCTCCATTTATTTTGCCTTTGGAATACAGCGGAGAGACGTGTAATCAAAAAATCAGTCGGATACAAACTATTCTTAAAGAAAATCAAGTTAATGGCATCTTAATTTCCGCCTTGGATGAAATAGCCTGGACTTTAAACTTAAGGGGCACTGACGTACATTGCAATCCGGTATTCGTTTCCTATCTTTTCATCACCTCTACTTCAAGTACATTGTACATCCATCCGGATAAACTAACAGATGAGGTACTTCGCTATTTAGAAACAAACCAGGTTTCTATTAAATACTATACACAAATAGCCCAAGATTTGGAGGAATATAAAGAAGGCTGCTTACAGCTCCCCTATTCAACCAACTATACCCTTTATCAAGCAGCCAGCAAAAGCAGTCAGGTAAAACAGATTGAGTCTCCGGTATTATATTTGAAATCTATCAAAAACTCTACAGAAATCGCCGGATTCAAACAAGCCATGACACGCGATGGGGTGGCTATGGTTCGCTTCCTTTATTGGTTAGAAAACGCTGTAAAAAGTGGAACAGAAACCGAATTATCCATTGACCAGAAGCTATACGAATTCCGTTCTGCACAAGAAAACTTCCAAGGTATCAGCTTTGATACCATAGCCGGTTATCAGACACATGGCGCAATCGTACATTACGAAGCAACTGAAGAAACCGCAGCAACCCTGAAACCTGAAGGCTTCCTTCTTCTTGACAGCGGAGGACAATACCTCGATGGAACAACCGACATCACTCGTACCATCGCATTAGGGCACGTCACAGAAGAGCAGAAGAAAGATTATACCCTTATCCTAAAAGGATTCATACAGCTCTCCATGGCTCACTTCCCATATGGCACCTGTGGCACCCAGCTCGACATATTGGCGCGACAATTTATATGGAAAGAAGGTATGAACTACGGACATGGTACAGGACATGGCGTCGGACATTTTCTGAATGTGCACGAAGGGCCTCATCAGTTCCGTATGAACCACATGCCTGCTCTTCTCCTTCCAGGAATGACGGTCACCAATGAACCAGGAGTATACAAATCCGGGAAATATGGTGTACGCACAGAAAACACCATGCTAATTGTAGACGACCAAACGACTGACTTTGGCAAATTCTACAAATTTGAAGCATTGACCCTATGCCCTATCGACCTTAAACCGATTCTGCCTGAATTACTCAGTTCGGAAGAAAAAGTATGGTTAAACGATTATCACCAGAAAGTATATGCCACACTCAGCCCATACCTCAGCAAGGAAGAAAAGAACTGGTTGAAAGAAAGCACAAAAGCCATCCACTAATCAGTTTATAAATAAAAATCTCCCGGTCAGCATTCTCTGTATGAAAATCCTGACCGGGAGAGCTCTTTTATTACTTTTTATTTAAGCAAACATTTTACTTACTCGAAGCACACCTTCCACCAGCGCATCTATTTCTTCTTTCGTATTATACAATCCCAAAGATGCACGCACCGTGCCCTCAATACCCAAACGGTGCATCAAAGGTTCCGCACAGTGATGTCCGGTACGAACAGCTATACCTAGGCGGTCAAGCAAGGTCCCCATATCAAAATGGTGTATATCCCCTACCAAGAAAGAAATAACCCCTCCTTTCTGCTCCGCTTCACCCAAAATCCTCATTCCCGGGATTTCTTTTAAACGGCTCATGGCATACTGGGTCAGGTCATGCTCATAGGCAAAAATGTTATCCATTCCTATGGCTGAAACATAATCCAATGCCTTTGCCAGTGCTGTAGACCCAATATAATCGGGAGTGCCGGCCTCAAATTTAAAAGGAAGTTCATTAAATGTCGTCTTTTCAAAAGAAACATTCTTAATCATTTCCCCTCCTCCCTGATAAGGGGGCAGTTTATCCAACCAGGCTTCCTTTCCATACAGCACGCCAATACCCGTAGGACCGTACACTTTGTGACCACTGAACACATAAAAGTCAACATCCAAATCTTGTACATCCACTTTCATATGTGGAATACTCTGTGCTCCATCCACCAGTACCGGGACACCTTGCGAATGTGCAAAGGCAACCATATCCTTTACCGGATTAATTGTTCCCAACACATTGGATACATGCGCAACAGAGACAAGTTTCGTCTTTTCCGAAAAAAGCTTCTTATATTCATCCAACAAAAGTTCCCCCCGGTTATTCATCGGAATTACTTTCAGCACGATTCCTTTCCGTGCAGCCTGAAGCTGCCAAGAAACAATATTACTGTGATGCTCCATCACAGAAACAATAACCTCATCCCCTTCCTTCATCTGACTATCGGCAAATGAAGAAGCAACCAGGTTAATGCTCTCAGTCGTTCCACGAGTAAAGACAATTTCCGAAATACTGCGTGCATTAATAAACCGACGTACCGTCTCACGTGAAGCCTCATGCAAATTCGTTGCCTGTTGAGACAAGAAATGCACTCCACGGTGTACATTCGCATTTACCGAATAATACTCGTCTGTAATAGATTCCACCACGCAACGAGGCTTCTGAGTCGTAGCCCCGTTATCCAAATAGACCAGCGGCTTTCCATACACCGACCGTGAAAGAATCGGAAAATCCTCTCTTATCTTATTGACATCGTATTGCATAATTTTTTGTTAAAATATGATTATTTACAAATCGCACAGCCCTGGCATTTATTCAGTTCTCCACGGAAGCGTTTTTCTACCAGCAGATGCAAGCGATCTTTCAGGGCATCCATCCGGATATGGTCAATCACTTCGTTGACAAAAGCAAACATCAACAGCAAACGTGCTTCTTTTAGGCTAACACCACGCTGCTGCATATAGAACAATGCATTTTCATCCAACTGTCCTACTGTAGCTCCATGAGAACATTTCACATCATCTGCATAGATTTCCAGCTGAGGCTGAGTGTACATACGTGCTTCACGGGTCGCACACAGATTCCGGTTTGTCTGCTGGGAAGAGGTATGCTGTGCTCCTTCTCTCACAAGTACCTTTCCGGCAAAAGCTCCCACAGCCTGGTCGTCAAGCACATACTTAAACAATTCATTACTTGTGCAGTCGGGCACTTTATGATCAATAAAAGTATGGTTATCTACCTGCTCATTCTGATCGACAATAGCCATTCCGCACAAACTGATTTCTGCACCACGACCAGCCAATGTCACTTCTGTGGTATTACGAGTCGTTCCATTGTGCAGTGTCATCCCGTTCAACAGCACATTACTGCCAGCTTCCTGATTCACATATAAGTTATTGAAACGTACCGTACTGTTATGAGTTTCTTCCAGTTCATACAAGTCGAATACAGCATTTTCTCCTGCAAAGACTTCCACTACCTGAGTAGAAAGGAAATTCACGTCGTCCATCGCATGGTCGCATACCAGCAACTTAGCCTGTGCACCATCCTCCAATATAATCAGGACACGACGGTTTACCATGAAATCCACATCCGCACGCAAGATATTCACCAGCTGGATTGGACGTTCCAGCACCACATTCTTCGGTACATACATACACACACCATCCTGTGCAAACATCGTATTAAATGCCGCCAGAGCATCCTTCGACGTATCAGCCAGCTTTCCGTAATATTTTCTGACCAAATCAGGACGTTGTTCAGCCACATCCTTCAAGCTACCGAAGTAAACTCCATCCGGCAACTGAGCAGAAGGATGCACATGCTTGTCAAACGTATCATTTACCACAAAATAAAGTGAGGTACTCATATTGGGCACATCACACTTGAACACTTCATACGGATTAACCGGAAATTCCAGACGATTCAAGTTCAACCCATAATCCGGAGCAAAATACTTGCTCACCTCCGTATACTTATACTTTTCCTGTTTGCGAGTCGGGAAGCCCAGCTTCTCAAAATCAGCAAATGCCTTCGCACGGGGCGCATTCAGCACATCCGCACTTTGCCGACAAATCATTGCCTCGCACTGCGTGAAAAGATCAATATATTGCTGTTCTGCTTTCATGCTCATTCTCCCAGTTCTTTCTTAATCCAATCGTATCCTTTTTCTTCCAGTTCCAATGCCAGCTCCGGACCTGCAGTTTTTACGATACGGCCTTTATAAAGTACATGTACAATATCCGGTTTAATGTAATCCAGCAAACGCTGATAGTGCGTAATCACAATACAGCTTGTTTCTGGAGTTTTCAGCTTATTCACTCCTTCTGCCACAATACGCAACGCATCAATATCCAGTCCGGAGTCGGTTTCGTCCAGGATGCTCAGCTTCGGCTCCAGCATAGCCATCTGGAATATTTCATTACGCTTCTTCTCACCCCCAGAGAATCCCTCATTTACCGAACGGTTTGCCAACTTGCTGTCCAGTTCTACAATCTCTCTCTTTTGGCGCATCAGTTTCAAAAACTCACTGGCCGTCAAAGCAGGAAGTCCTTTGTACTTACGCTGTTCATTCACGGCCGCACGCATGAAATTCACCATGCTCACTCCCGGAATTTCTACCGGATACTGGAATGACAGGAACAATCCTTCATGACTGCGGTCTGCCGGACTCAAAGCCAATAAATCCTTTCCATCAAACGTTACGGTTCCTTTCGTCACCTCATAAGCCGGATGACCGACCAATACATTGCTCAATGTACTCTTTCCCGAACCGTTAGGTCCCATAATCGCATGGACTTCACCTGCCTTTACAGTCAGGTTAATACCTTTCAATATCTCTTTGCCATTGATGTTGGCATGTAAATTCTTTATCTCTAGCATAACAATCTATTTTTATCGTTTATCCCACACTGCCCTCCAACGATACAGACAGCAATTTCTGAGCCTCTACGGCAAACTCCATCGGAAGTTTATTCAGAACTTCCTTTGCATACCCATTCACAATCAGTCCTACGGCATCCTCAGTAGAGATACCACGCTGGTTGCAATAGAAAATCTGGTCTTCCGAAATCTTGGAAGTCGTAGCCTCATGTTCCACCACAGCCGTTTCATTGTGAATGTCCATATAAGGGAATGTATGCGCTCCGCAATGGCTACCCAACAACAGAGAATCACACTGACTGTAGTTTCTTGCATTATCTGCCTTTTCAGCTACACGCACCAGCCCACGATAAGAATTCTGACTCTTTCCTGCACTGATACCCTTACTTACGATAGTAGAGCGAGTATTTTTACCTAGGTGAATCATCTTCGTACCCGTATCTGCCTGTTGATAATTATTGGTTACCGCTACAGAATAGAACTCTGCAGTAGAATTGTCTCCACTCAAAATACAGCTTGGATACTTCCATGTAATGGCCGACCCAGTCTCGACCTGTGTCCAGGAAAGTTTACTATCCACCCCTTTACAGTTACCTCTTTTGGTTACAAAGTTATACACACCACCCTTACCTTCAGCATCACCAGGATACCAGTTCTGCACAGTAGAATATTTCACTTCCGCACGGTCAAGCACCACGATTTCTACAATTGCCGCGTGCAACTGGTTTTCATCACGCATTGGTGCCGTACATCCTTCCAGGTAAGAGACATAACTGTCTTCATCTGCAACAATCAGCGTACGTTCAAACTGTCCGGTATTGGCCGCATTGATACGGAAGTACGTAGACAACTCCATCGGACAGCGAACCCCCTTCGGAATATACACAAACGAACCATCGCTGAACACAGCCGAGTTCAATGCGGCAAAGAAATTATCACGATAGCCCACTACCGAACCTAAATACTTCTTCACCAAATCCGAATGTTCACGCACCGCTTCACTGATAGAGCAGAATATAATCCCCTTTTCCATCAGTGTCTCCTTAAAAGTTGTCTTCACAGAAACGGAGTCCATAACCGCATCTACCGCCATACCACTCAGCGCCATACGCTCTTCCAAAGGAATACCCAGTTTGTCAAAGGTTTTCAACAGTTCCGGATCCACTTCATCCAGACTCTTCGGCCCTTCTTTTTTCTTAGTAGGGTCTGCATAATATGAAATAGCCTGATAATCAATCTCCGGAATATTCAAATGTGCCCATGTAGGCATTTCCAGCGTTTGCCAATAGCGAAACGCCTTCAAACGGAACTCAAGCAACCAGTCGGGCTCACCTTTCTTTGAAGAAATCAGCCGCACGACATCCTCATTCAGTCCCTTCTCTATAATATCTGTGTGAACATCCGTAGTGAAGCCATATTTATACTTCGCCTGCGTCAGCTCCTTCACATATTTATTGGGTTCTATTTGCATATCAATTCTGAATATTATCTGTTTCTATAAATTTCTCTGTTACAGTTTTCACCACAGGATAAAAGAAAGCGGAAAAATCCTTTATCGGATAATATAACAACGAACTTCCTTTAGTGGTTGAATGTATTAAGTTATCTTTAGAGTCGGCAAAATCAATAAAATGGATGACCAGGCTGATTACAAGCGCATATTTTATCGCTCCAAGCACTGCCCCCAAAAGGCGGTTGATAAAACCTAATCCTGTCATATCCACGATTTTCGTCAAGGCAGAAGCCAAAAGAGACAACACCAAAGGTACTATCAAACCTATCAACAGAAAAGCCAGTATCTGCCCGAATGTCACAGAAGTACCTACCGCTACGGCCAATTGCTCACCTAAACCGACAAATAAAGCACGTGCTACCAGCAGTCCGGCTATCAGCCCTACAACCGCTGCCAGTTGTTTGAAAAATCCTTTCATAAAACCAGAGACAGCTCCTAAAGCCAATAAGATGATAATCACCCAGTCTATTGTTGCCATTTATCCGAAATATATATTAAAAACAAAGCGAAGAACTTGTTCCCCTGTTGATGGGTGAATACAAGAATCTTCGCTTTGCTCTGAATGACAAATGTATTTATTTGCACCCAAACAATGGTCAGACGTTACGTCCTTACAATGTCTGTTTTACTTCCACTTCTTCATACGTTTCAATCACGTCACCCACTTTCAAGTCGTTGCAGTTCGTCAAGCTGATACCACATTCAAAGTTAGTACCCACTTCTTTCACATCGTCCTTGAAGCGCTTCAACGCATTGATTGAACCCGTAAAGATTACGATACCGTCGCGAATCAAGCGAGCCTTGTCCGTACGTTTCACCTTTCCGGTCTTCACCATCGCACCGGCAACCATACCCACCTTGCTGATGTTGAACACTTCACGCACTTCGATTGTAGAGGTAACCTGTTCTTTCAATGTCGGAGCCAACATACCTTCCATTGCCGACTTCACTTCTTCAATCGCATCGTAAATAATAGAATACTTACGAATATCCACACCTTCCTGTTCAGCAAGCTTAGCCGCATTTCCTGACGGACGTACCTGGAAGCCTACGATAATAGCATCCGATGCCGCAGCCAACGATACATCCGATTCTGAAATTTGTCCGACACCCTTATGAATTACATTCACCTGAATCTGTTCGGTAGACAACTTGATCAATGAGTCGCTCAAAGCTTCTACAGAACCATCCACGTCACCTTTCACAATCACATTCAGTTCATGGAAGTCACCCAATGCCAGACGACGTCCCACTTCATCCAGTGTCAACATCTTCTGTGTACGCAAGCCCTGTTCACGAGCCAGCTGTTCACGTTTGTTGGCAATCTCACGTGCTTCCTGATCCGTATCAAACACATGGAATGTATCACCCGCAGCCGGTGCTCCGTTCAATCCTAAGATCAATACCGGCTCAGAAGGACCAGCTTCTTTCAAGCGCTGATTACGCTCGTTGAACATCGCTTTCACCTTACCGTATGAAGTTCCGGCCAACACAATATCCCCTACATGCAGCGTTCCATTAGAAACCAGCACCGTAGCCACATATCCACGTCCTTTATCCAAAGAAGATTCAATAATTGAACCGGTAGCCTTACGGTTCGGATTTGCTTTCAAATCCAACATTTCAGCTTCCAGCAATACCTTTTCAAGCAATTCAGGAACACCGGTACCTTTCTTGGCTGAAATATCCTGAGACTGGTATTTTCCACCCCATTCTTCCACCAGGAAGTTCATGGCAGCCAGTTCTTCCTTAATCTTATCCGGATTTGCATTCGGTTTATCTACCTTATTGATAGCAAACACGATAGGCACTCCCGCAGCCATCGCATGGTTGATAGCTTCTTTTGTCTGCGGCATCACGTTGTCATCGGCAGCTACGATAATGATTACTACGTCAGTTACTTTTGCACCACGTGCACGCATAGCTGTAAATGCTTCGTGTCCCGGAGTATCCAGGAACGTAATGCGACGTCCATCCTCCAGTTTCACATTATATGCACCAATGTGCTGTGTGATACCTCCGGCCTCACCCGCAATTACATTTGCTTTACGGATATAGTCCAGCAAAGAAGTCTTACCATGATCTACGTGACCCATCACGGTAACAATCGGTGCACGCGGTTGCAAATCTTCTTCCGCATCAGCCTCCTCCTCTACAGCCTGTGCCACTTCCGCACTTACATATTCTGTCTTGTAGCCAAATTCTTCTGCCACAAGGTTAATTGTTTCTGCATCCAGACGCTGGTTGATAGACACCATGATACCCACACTCATACAAATTGAGATAACCTGAGTCACGGGAATATCCATCATGTTAGCCAACTCATTTGCTGTTACAAATTCTGTCAGCTTCAATACCTTGCTTTCTTCCTGCTCCAGTTCCTCCTGTTCCAGTTGACGGTTCTGAATATTTTCACGTTTTTCCTTACGATACTTAGCAGCCTTATTCTTTCCCTTATTTGTCAGGCGGGCAAGTGTTTCTTTCACCTGCTTTGCTACATCCTCATCGCTCACCTCCTGCTTTACCACAGGCTTTTTAAAACGATCCTTGTTATGTTTTCCACCTTGTCCCTGGCTCTGATTACTTTTTCCAGATTTTTCATTTCGTGAAGATCCAGATACGTTGGAGGTTGCATTATTGATATCAACCCGTTCCTTATTAATTCGGTTGCGTTTTTTCTTTTTTGCAGCCTCATCACTCAAGCCACCCTTATCTGTTTTTTCATCACTCTTACGGATTTCCTTGATAATCGCATCCTTCATCTGCTTACGCTGCTCCTGACGCAACTTATCCTTTTCCTCTCTTTCTTTCTTCTTTTCTTCCTTTGATTTTTTCTTTGGACGGGTAGACTGGTTCAATGCAGCCAAATCAATCTGGCCTACTACATTAATTTTTGATTTAAATTCTGTCGGACGAATTTTAAAAACTTCGTCTTCTTTATTTTCCTGAACGGTTTGTTGCTTTTTTTCTTCTTCCATCGGCTCTGGTTTCAATTCTTCTGCCTTTATCTCCGGCTGTTTCGATTCTTCTTTTTCTTCTACCTGAGGTTGTTGTACAGGAGCCTCTTCAATTTTAACTTCCGGTTCTGCCACCTCAGCTTGTTTATTCTCAGGTTCTGGCTTAGCTGGTCCTTCTTCAGCCACAGGCATTTCAGCAGGCTCAACCACAGCCGGTTTTTTCTTTTTCTTCAGACCATCCAAGTCTATTTTACCCACAGGCTTGAACTTAGGTCGCACATCTTCTGGAACCACTGTCTCTATAACCTCCGGTTTCTTTAATTCCGGATGAATATCCTCAATAGAGACAGAAACCTTATTACGCTCCTTGTTCTGCCGTTCCTGAATAATTTTCTCAGACTCTATTTTCAAATCCTTATCTTTGCTGAACTCCTTTATCAGTGCAGCATACTGTTCTTCAGTAATTTTGGTATTTGGATTCGCCTCGACTGTATATCCTTTTTTCTGCAAAAAGTCTACCACCGTGGTTATTCCAACGTTCAAATCTCTTGTTACTTTATTCAATCTTATAGTCATAATTCATCACAATTTTTAGAGTTTGGGAAAATATATCAGTCACAGATAAACAAGCAGACGAGAATGAAGCCCTCATCCTCATCTGTTCATTACAAGCAAGCGCTATTCCTCAAACTCTGCTTTTAAAATTCTCAGGACATCATCCACCGTATTTTCTTCCAAGTCTGCTTTCTCGATGAGCATTTCACGCGGTGCATTCAATACGCCTTTAGCCGTATCAATACCGATAGCCTTAATTGCGTTAATAACCCATTCGTCAATCTCATCCTTGAACTCATCCAGATAGATATCCTCATCAGCCACTGCATCTTCACCCAGTTCACGATATACATCAATTGTATATTCTGTCAGCATACTAGCCAATTTAATATTCAATCCGCCCTTACCGATAGCCAATGAAACTTCTTCTGGTTTCAGATATACCTCAGCTCTCTTTTCATCCTCATGCATGATGATAGACGAAACTTTTGCCGGGCTTAAAGCGCGTTGAATAAACAACTGTATATTAGATGTATAGTTAATCACATCAATATTTTCATTACGCAATTCACGCACGATACCATGAATACGAGAACCTTTTACACCAACACATGCACCTACTGGATCAATGCGTTCATCATACGATTCTACCGCAATCTTCGCACGTTCTCCTGGGATACGGGCGATTTTCTTGATGGTAATCAGTCCATCATTGATTTCAGGAACTTCCTGTTCAAACAAGCGCTGCAGGAATACCGGTGATGTACGGCTCAAAATAATCTTCGGATTATTGTTCTTATTATCTACACGCGCCACCACAGCACGAGCTGTTTCTCCTTTCCGGTAGAAGTCACTCGGAATCTGTTCAGTCTTTGGCAACAGCAGTTCATTACCCTCATCATCCAGCAACAGAATTTCCTTTTTCCAAATTTGATAAACTTCTGCGCTAATTACAGTACCTACCTTATCAATGTATTTATTATACAAGCTGTCCTTTTCCAATTCCAGAATCTTTGAAGCCAGTGTCTGACGAAGATTCAGAATTGCACGGCGGCCGAATTTTTCAAAAATCACCTCATCGGTCACTTCCTCTCCCACTTCATATGATGCATCAATCTTGCGTGCTTCCGATAATGCAATCTGCAGGTTCGGGTTAGTCAGCTCCTCATCCGCCACAACTTCACGGTTACGCCAGATTTCGAAATCCCCCTTGTCAGGATTTACAATCACATCATAGTTTTCATCTGTACCGAACATTTTTGCAATCACACTGCGGAACGACTCTTCCAACACGCTCACCATCGTGGTGCGATCAATGTTCTTCAATTCCTTAAATTCCGAGAATGTGTCAATCAAGCTGACAGTTTCTTCTTTTTTGGCCATAATTATTTAAAGCTAATTAAGTATTTGGTGTATTTTATCTCATCATACGTAAAGGTTACATTCTGTTCCACCAGCTTCGGACGCTTGGCACCTTCCGGTTTTATTTTCACTTCTACCGTAACCGTAAAATTCTCTTCGTTGGCATCCGCCAGCACACCCGTCCATTTCTTTCCGATTTTGTCCAGCACTTCTACTTCGCAACCTACATGTGCTACATACTGCTGCAATACCTTAAATGGCTGACCGATTCCTGCAGAACCTACTTCCAGTTCGTAATCCTCTTCTTCACGACTTAATTTTGACTCAATATAGCGGCTCAGCTCCACACAGTCGTCTATCCACACGCCTTCTGCATGGTCTATTTCCACTACAATTTTGTCATCCGGACTCACATTTACATCAACCAGAAAATAACTTTTATCTTCCAGCCATTCCTCTACAATCCGAGCTACAACGTTTTTATCTATCATGTATTAACTATTAAGAACAAAAAAAGGAGCTAAATCGCCCCTCCACCTTTTCATCCAATCATTTGCAAAGATATAAATAATCTCATGCCACACAAAATAATGACAAAATTATTTATTACTGAGGAGTAGTATGAAAGAGCGGCAAATGATATAGAATCATCTGCCGCTCTTCTGTCGGAATGAGGCGACTCGAACGCCCGACCCCTACGTCCCGAACGTAGTGCGCTACCAACTGCGCTACATTCCGATTGAAACGTTTGTTTTTTTCGTTTGCGCTGCAAAGGTAGACATATTTTCAATACCAACAAAAGAAAAACGAGTTTTTTTCATAAAAAATTATTTTCCCTCATTTTCATCTCATTTATTTTGGAGATTAAAGATTTTACTCTATCTTTGCAACCGCAAAACGATGGTGCCATAGCTCAGTTGGTAGAGCAAAGGACTGAAAATCCTTGTGTCCCCGGTTCGATTCCTGGTGGCACCACTTTGAAGAAAAGCAAAAGACAGTAAAATCCTGATTTCCAAGCGAAATCGGGATTTTTTGTTTTCTCCAAGCACGCAAAAAAACGGCAAAATATTACCGTTCAAGGTGGAGATAAAAGGTGGAGCAAAAATC
>NZ_JBBKBF010000045.1:0-32025 GCF_037892625.1 Phocaeicola sp. ICN-14070
TTAACAAGACTCTGAGAAATAGTTTGCATTTATGGGCTAATATGAATATGACTCATGCCGTGAATGAAATTATTGAAGCTGATGATCCAGAATTGTTACCCGACTACCAGAAGGATGCCGGAAAGTCAATTGGTCAGACTCATACTTATGTAGACCATGGTTATACACAGACTATGGATGATATTTACGGAAGTACAGCATTTGAGTCAAATGATGATCAGAAATTGCCTGGAACTTACTATATCCTAGACTATAATGGTGATGGAGTTATTAACTCTTACGACCAGATTCCTTATGGATATTCTAGCAGTCCTCAGAATACATACAGTGCTTCATTAGGTTTTGATTATAAGGGATGGAGCTTCTTCGTTCAGTTCTATGGTGTGAATAACGTAACTCGTCAGGTAGTGTTCTCTACATTTAGTCAGAAACAGTTGATTGCCTATGATGAAGGTTCACGTTGGAGCAAGTATAATCCAAATCCAGATGTACCGATGGCACGTTTTGGTTCTACGACTAACAGTTATTATGATGCAGCTCGTTATTTCTATGATGGTTCATACATTCGTTTGAAGAATATAGAATTGTCTTACACCTTTACTAGCGGTTGGATCAAGAGTTTAGGACTTTCTAATTTGAAACTTTACGTTAATGGTAATAACCTTTGGGTATGGACTCGTATGCCTGATGACCGTGAATCAAATTTTGCAGGAACAGGTTGGGCCTCTCAGGGTGCTTATCCTACGGTGAAACGTATTAATTTCGGTTTAAAATTCACATTATAAAATGAAAAGTCAAATGAAAAGAAACAATATACGTACATTATTCTATGGGGGACTTCTTTCATTGTGCTGTGTAGGAATGACTTCTTGTGAAGATTATCTTGACAAAGCACCTGAAAGTAGTGTGAACCCTGAGGATGCTTTTAAAAATTTCCGGAATTTCCAGGGTTTTACGGAAGAACTGTATTACTGTATTCCTGATTTTGCACATGGCTACTGGAACAACTCATTCAACTGGGGAGAAGATGAACTTATCTCTTTTAGTATCGACTATCATATGGGATACAAAGTTGATATGGGAGATTTCTGGGGCTGGCAGTCAAGCTATGATGGCTGGCAATGCGGCTGGATGGACCGTAATAATACTGTCGCTAATTCTAGTGATCGTACGCAAAAATCTTTATGGCCATTGGCATGGTATGGTATTCGTAAATGTAATTTAGGCCTTGAGAATATTGATAAACTGGTAGAAGCCACAGAAGAGCAGCGTGACTTGATATTAGGCCAGCTTTATTTCTTCCGCGGATGGTTCCATTTTGAATTGATGCAGTATTTCGGTGGTTTACCTTATATTGATTCTGTACCATCTTCTTCTGAACCATTGCGTAACCCACGTTTGAGCTATCAGGAATGTGCTGACCGTGCAGCCGAAGATTTCCGTCGTGCAGCCGATCTGTTACCTATTGATTGGGATGATACTACTACTGGTAAGGCTACATATGGAAATAACCAGCAGCGTATCAATAAGATTATGGCTCTGGGCTATTTAGGAAAGAACTATTTGTGGGCTGGTAGTCCATTGATGAACTATGAGTCTCAGAATAGCAGAAGTTATAATGCGGATTACTGCAAGAAGGCTGCCGATGCTTTTGCAGAATTGTTGAATCTGGTAGAAAAAGGACAAACCCAATACGCCTTGGTCGATTTTGAACATTATACCGATATATTCTATACATTTAAACAGAATAGCAAGAATCCAGGTTCTACTGAAGCTATTTTCCAGACTCCGATGTACGACTGGTGGATGGGATCAGGCTGGTGTTTGGGTCCTCAATATGTTCCTTCTACTTTGGCAAATGAAACAAATGGTGTTGTTTTCTCACCGACAGCCAATTATGTAAATTATTATGGTATGAAAAACGGTCTTCCGCTGAATGACCCGGATTCTCATTTTGATAAAGAACATCCTTGGCGTGATCGTGACCCCCGTTTCTATGCCGACATTACTTATGATGGACTGCAGGTAATTCAGAATACAGCTAAATTTACTTCAGAGCAAAAGGATAAACAAATTCAGTATGCCAATCTTTATACTGGAGGTAATTATCGTGATGTAAAAAATGAAAGTCGTACCGGATACTTGCTGCATAAGTTTACTCCACTTGTAGTGAATGGTTTTGATGAAGGCTTTCGCGATTATGGTGATGCTTTGACTATTCAAGTAAGTTGGATGCGTTTGTCTGATATTTATTTAATGTATGCTGAAGCTGTGGCCAATGGTTATGGAGGCCCATCTGCAAAAGCCGACGGTTTCTCTTTGACCGCTGTCGATGCTGTAAATAAGATTCGTGAACGTGCGGGTGTAGATGATGTTGCTAGTAAATACGCCGGCTCATTAGACGGATTTATGAGCGAGTTACGACGTGAACGTGCCGTAGAATTAGCTTATGAAGGACATCGCTTCAATGATTTGCGTCGTTGGTTACTATTAACTGAGTATCCTTATACTATTAAAACTTCTCAGGAATTTGATCGCGTGGAACTGGATAAGGAAGATCCGACTCAAAGTCGTGTTTCTAATTTCAGAGAAGAGGTGATTGTAACTCGTAATTTCTCTGAGAAACATTATTGGTTGCCTTTGAAGGTTTCTGATGTGAATATTTATCCGGAATTATATCAGAATCCCGGTTGGTAATGCTCTTGAGAATTTTGAATGCTAATTAAAAAGGAATTAAAATGAAAAACATACGAATAAAGTCTGTTTTATGTGCGGCACTTGCAACTTCTTCATTGTATGTCGGCGCTCAAAATTTGCCGTCAGAATTGTTGGATGCCAGTTCAGATTCTTTATCTGTTGCTGAAGAGGAATTAGTACAGGTTGCTTATAGAAAGGTGAACAAAAAAGACCTTTTAGGAGGAGTTTCTTCTGTAAATGTAGAAGAATTAATGAAAAAGGATTATTTCACATACAGTTTAGACGGCATGGAGAACATGGTTAGTGGCTGGAACGGAAGTAGTTTGTGGGGAATGGATTCTTATCTGGTATTGGTAGATGGAGTGCCCCGTGATGCAAACAACGTAATGCCTTCTGAAATTAAAGACATTACTTTCCTGAAAGGTGCTTCTGCCGTGGTTCTGTATGGTAGCCGTGCTGCCAAAGGTGTTATTTATATCACAACTAAACGTGGAAAGGAAGGAGATACTCGTATTGATGTAAGAGGTAATACCGGTTTTTTCGTTCCGAAAAGTTATCCGAAATATTTAGGATCAGCTGAATACATGACATTGTATAATGAAGCTCGTGTAAATGATGGCATGGATCCGTTATATAGTGATGTGGATATTTATAACCATGGTTCTGGAATAAACCCTTATCGTTATCCGGATGTAAATCTTTATTCTGATGATTATCTGAAAAAGGCTTACAATCAGTCGGATGTAACGGCTGAAATTTCAGGTGGTTCTGAAAAGGCACGGTTTTATACCAATATCAACCTTTATAATACAGGTTCATTGATAAAGGTAGGTAATGCGAAAGATGACCGTACAACTCGCTTTAGTGTACGTGGTAACATTGATGTGAATCTGGGACAATATGTTAAGACTTACGTGAATGCCAATGCTACTTTCTATGATGGACGTAGTGCCCGTGGTAATTTCTGGGGAGCTGCAGCTTCGCTGAGACCCAACCGTATCTCTCCGCTGATTCCTGTTGATTATATTATGCAGAATAATACGGATGCCTGGAATCTTGTAAATAATAGTCGTTACTTAATTGATGGAAAATATCTGTTAGGCGGTACACAAGTAGATCAGACTAATGAAATTGCCAATCTTTATGCGGCTGGTGTCAATACCTATACAAGTCGTCAATATCAGTTTGACATGGGAGTAGATGTGGATCTTTCTATGCTTTTGAAAGGCCTTTCCTTTCAGACTCGTTTTGCGATAGATTATGCAACAACCTACAATCGCTATTATGGTGATACTTATGCTACTTATGAACCTCAATGGGCTAATGTGAACGGCCAGGATCAGATTGTGGGTCTGACAAAGTATGGTGATGACGTACACGATGGTATTCAGCATATTGCCGGTAGCTGGAATCGTCAGACTATGGCATTCTCGGCTCAGTTGAACTATAACAATAAATTTGCAGATAGTCACAATATTTCTGCTATGTTGATTGCTGCCGGATATCAGCAAGGTGAAAGTGCCGTATATCATAAAACTAGCAATGTCAATTTAGGTTTGCAGGTTGATTATGATTATTTGAGCAAATATTATATGAGTTTTGGAGGAGCTTTGATCCATTCTGCTCGTCTTCCGGAAAATAATCGTAATGCTTTCTCACCTTCACTTACTTTGGGATGGCGTTTAAGCAATGAAAGCTTCCTGGAAGATTCATCGGTTCTGGATGATTTAATGTTGAGTGTTTCAGGTTCGGTATTAAATACAGACCTGGGAATTGATGATTACTATATGTACCAAAGTAGCTACGACCAGGCTAATGGTGCTTGGTGGGGTTGGGCTGATGGTAACCAGAGCCATGCAACAGAAGCTAGACGCGGTAATAATTCAGATCTGTCTTTCATCAAGCGTAAGGAGATTAGCGTAGGATTACGCGGTTCTTTATGGAATAAGATGTTGACTTTTGATGCATCATTCTTTAAGAATAGCCTTGAAGGAATGTTGGTTCAACCTTCTAATAGTTATCCGAATTATTTTGTGTCTTATTGGCCCGAAAGTACTTTGCTTCCTTATGTGAACTATAACAATAGTACCCGTACAGGTTTTGATTTAGCATTGAATTTCAATAAGAAGATGGGTGAAGTTGATTTTAATTTGGGAGTAAATGCTACTTACTATACCAATGAGAATACAAAGGTAGATGAACTGTATGAAGATGCATATCGTTATCGTAAGGGCAAACCTACTGATGGTATGTGGGGATTACAGGCTGAAGGTTTCTACAACAGTGAAGAGGAAATTCAGAATTCAGGAATCACTTCTTCTTTCGGTGAGTTGAAACCTGGTGATTTGAAATATGTAGATCAGAATGGTGATAAGATTATCGATGAAAAGGATGAAGTTTATTTGGGAGAACGCTATGGCTGGCAAGGAACTCCGTTGACAGTAGGTTTGAACCTTACATTGAAATGGAAGAACTTTACTTTGTTTGCTTTAGGTACCGGTTATTGGGGTGCTTCTGCTTTCATGAGTGGTGATTATTATTGGGTATATGGAGATAAGAAGTATTCAGAAGTGGTACGTGGACGCTGGACTCCTGAAACTGCAGAAACCGCAACTTATCCACGTTTGACTACACAAACGGATAATCACAACTATCGTAATTCTGATTTCTGGATGTATAAGACTAATCGGTTTAATCTGTCTCGTCTTCAGTTGACTTATGATTTGCCTAAACAATGGTTGGGAAATTCATTTGTACGTAGTTTCTCAGTATATGCTTATGCAAGCAACTTGTTGACAATATCGAAAGAACGTGAAAAGTTGGAACTGAATACAGGAGCAGCTCCTCAGACTCGTTTCTACAACATTGGTTTCAAGATAGGTTTCTAAATTGATAAATAAAAGTAGATTCTTATGAAAAAAATATTGACAGTTTTTGTCGCGGCTTTTTTACTGGTGGGATGCGATGATTTATTTACACCAGCAATTGAAAATAATAAGCAAGTTTCGGATGGCCTTGAAGATCCTTTGTATGCAGAAGGAATTTTGGCTAATGCTTATACTCGTAATCCCTACAATTCACAGTCATTTAATGATGTGGCTACAGATGACGCTGTAACTAACCAGACAAGTAACAGTTATCTGAAGATGGCTACTGGTTCATGGACATCAAATAACAATCCGATGGATCAGTGGGGATCTTGTAAGGCTGCTATTCATTACATTAATCTTTTCTTGACTCAGGTTGATCAGGTTTCATGGGTAAAAGATCCGGTTGTGAATAAAATGTTTTGTGACCGTTTGAAAGGTGAAGCTTATGGTTTGCGTGCAATGTTTAATTTTTATATGTTGCAGGCTCATGCTGGATACACAGAGGATGGTCGTTTGATGGGAGTACCTATTGTGGAGGAATTAGAAGATGAAACTTCTAATTTCAACTATCCGCGAAACACTTTTGATGAATGTATTCAGGCTATTTATGATGATGTTCAACGGACTGGAGAATTGTTACCTCTTGATTATGAGAATATTTCTTCCGATGCAGAAGTTCCGGAAGTATATCGTTCTGAAGGAGCTAACTTCAGCCAGTACAACATTGTGTTTGGTAACAATTTCCGTTCTCGTATGAGTGGACGTATCGCGTTGGCTTTTCGTGCAAAAGCTGCACTCTTAGCTGCCAGTCCGGCATTTGCAGAAGGCAGCAAAGGAACATGGGCAGAAGCTGCTGACTATAATGGTGAAATCCTGGACTTGATTGGTGGAGTAGCAGGTTTGGCAGCTCAGGGAAATACGTGGTATAAGAATGCGGTTGAAATTAATAGCTTGACTGGAGGTTCTAATCCTCCGGAGATGCTTTGGAGAAATGGTAAGGATGCTACAGCTTATTCATTAGAGCAGGCGCAGTTTCCACCCAGCCTTTACGGTAGCGGTCAGATCAATCCGACTCAGAATTTAGTTGATGCTTTCCCGATGGCTAATGGTTATCCAATTGACTCTCCTGAAGCTGATTATGATGACCAAAATCCTTATGCCAACCGTGACCCACGTCTGGCTCTCTATATTGTGGTGAATGGTACCGTTATGGGTACTGATGGCAAGAGCATTGATACAAGTGTAGATAATACTTCTAACAATGATGGTTTAAATAAAGAAAACGGCTATTCTACTCGTACAGGTTATTATTTGCGTAAACATTTGCGTGAAGATGTATATTTGAGCTCTACAACCACAACAGGACAGCCACATTATAGTCCGCGTATCCGTTACACTGAAATTTATTTGAATTATGCGGAAGCAGCTAATGAGGCATGGGGACCTACAGGTACTGGTTTACATGGTTATTCTGCTTATGATGTTATTAAAGCCATTCGTCAGCGTGCCGGAATTAAAGATGCTTCAGGAAATGATCCTTATTTGGAAAGTGTGAAGAATGATCAGGCTAAAATGCGTGATTTAATACGAAATGAACGTCGTTTGGAATTGTGTTTTGAAGGTTTCCGCTTTTGGGATTTGCGCCGCTGGAACATGGATTTGAACGAACCGGCAAAAGGAATACGTATTAGTGGAGGAACCTATCAGGTGTTTAATGTTGAAAGCCGTACATATAATGATTTCATGCGGTTTGGTCCTATTCCTTATAGCGAAGTAGTGAAATTTGATGCATTGGAACAGAATAAGGGTTGGGATTGATTTTATGTGGAATAATTTTTAATGACTGAAAAAATGAAAAAACTATTTTATTTGTTTTCACTGTTAGCGTTGGTTTCTTTCTCTTCGTGTGAGAATGGGGATTGGTCTTTCCCTGACTATGGAACAACTACTGTATATTTTGCTTATCAGTATCCGGTGCGTACTATCGTTTTGGGTAATGATGAAGTCTTTGACAATACACCTGATAATCAACATAAATGTATGATTAAGGCAACAATGGGTGGTGTATATGAAAATCAAACATCGCCTGTGGTTGATATTGAAGTGGTAAATTCTTTGTGTGACAACTTGAAGTTCTCTACAGGAGAAGACGTGGTTCCTATGCCTGCTGAATATTATACACTTTCTTCTGACCAAATCACTATACCTCAAGGTCAGATTAGTGCGGGAGTAGAAGTACAGTTGACTGATGCTTTCTTTGCTGATCCTAAAGCAATAGAAACTACGTATGTAATTCCTTTGGTAATGTCAAATGTACATAATGCGGATTCTATTTTGTCAGGCTCTCCTTTAGTGGAAAATCCTGTTCGTTGCAACAAGTCAGACTGGAATGTATTGCCGAAAGATTACATTTTGTATGCCGTGAAGTATATTAATCCGTGGGATGCAGTTTATTTGCGTCGTGGGGTAGATCAAATTACTCAAGGTGGTGCTACTAATACAGTAGTTCGTCATACAGGTTCTGTTGAAAGTGATGAAGTTTGTGAATTGACAACTCGCTCATTGAAGGATGCTAATTTTGCTTTGACTCTTAATGATCAAAATTGCAACTTGATTCTTTCTTTTAATGATAATAATGAATGTACACTTTCTACAGACACTCCGGGTTGCACTGTTTCAGGTTCTGGTAAGTATGTAGAGAAGGGAGAAAAGAATTCCTTTAATAACAAAGATCGTGATGTCTTGTATTTGGATTATACAGTGGATTTAGGTTCTACTGTCTATGCAACTAAGGATACATTGGTTATGCGCGATCGTCAGGTTAAGGCTGAATGGTTTGATGTTACATATAATAAATAACCTTAAATTAAAGAAAACATGAAACAATATATGAAATTGCTTCCGGTATTAGCCTTAGGGATGGTAGTAGAATCATGTGTTGACGATGCCATATTGCCCTATTCGGTTCAAAAGCCGACAAGCGTTGCTCAATATGAATATTTGAATAATTATGACGTGTTGAAATCATATCTGGACCGTGCTAAAAATCCCAACTTCAAGTTGGGATTAGCGGCCAGTGTAAGTGATTTTGTTCAGCAAGGTGTAGTTTATGAAGCGGTTACTACAAACTTTGACGAGATGACTGCAGGCAATGCAATGAAATATGCCTCAGTTGTAGCCGATGATGGTACGATGAACTTTTCAACGGTTTCAAATTTTGTAGATGTAGCCAAAGCTGCAGGTATTACGATTTACGGTCATACATTAGGTTGGCATGCACAGCAGAATATGACTTATTTGAATGGGTTGATTGCTTCAACTGTTGTTCCGGCTGATCCTTCAACAGTTAATCATTATTTGTTGTTACATCAGGATACTAAGGCTAATCCTTGGGATGGACAAGTTTATTATGCTTTGGATAATACTTTGTCTAAAGGAAAAGAGTATACTTTAAGTTTTAGAGCGAAGGCTTCAGAGTCTTTTAATTTTCAACTTTGGGTGATGAGAGCGTCTGGAGCAGATGTGACCGTTGATGGTGGAACTTCTATTGCTACTGATTGGACTGATTATTCTTTTAAATTTACACCCGCAGATGATGACTGGAATACTATAAAATTTGTTTCAGGAGAATTGGCTGGTGATTTTTGTGTAGATGATTTGAAACTGGTTGAAGCTGGTTCTGAAGAGAATTTAGTTGCAAATGGTGATTTTGAGAAAGATAATTTGAATGGTTGGGCTAAATATAGTTGGCATGCCATTACTTATATGATTCAAGCTGATGCTGCAGGTGGTAGTGGAGGTGGATATTGTTTGAATATGACAAATTCAGCACCTGGAACAGATGTTTGGAGTGCTCAAGTTTGGTATAATTTGAGTGAACCATTAAAAGCTGGAGTTGAATATTCTTTTACTTGTATGGCAAAAGCTACAGATGCTTTGAATATTCCTATTTATTTGCAATCAACAACTTCGGGCAATCAAGGGTATTTGCCTGAATTAGTAGTTTCGAAAGAATGGAATAAGTCAACAGTTACATTTACTCCCAGTGAGGCCATATTTGATAAGTTTACATTTAATTTTGGAACTTTTAATGGAACTATTTCAATTGATAATGTTGAACTGAAAGAAGTGGGTTCTGATGTAAATCTGATGGTAAATTCAGACTTTGAAGCAGGTAATATAAATGGTTGGCAAAGTTGGAATGGTTATGAATCTTTATCTGCTTTGGGTGAGGGATATAATCCTGGTGATCAAGTGATTGAAATGACTCCTGAAGAAAAGAAAGATACGCTTACTTGGGCTTTGGATAACTGGGTTAAAGGTATGATGGAAGCAACAGGTGGTTATGTAACAGCTTGGGATTTGGCAAATGAAACAGTTTCTGGTACTGATAGTGATGGTGATGGTATTTATGAATTACAATCATCTGAAAATGGAGATCCTACAACTAATTTCTATTGGACTGATTATTTAGGCGATATTGATTATGTACGTATTCTTGAATCAAGAGCACGTAAATATTTCAAGGAATATGGAGGCGACCCGTCTAAGTTGAAGTTGTTTATCAATGATTTTAATCTTGAGTCTTGGTGGGATGGCAACAAAAAGGCAAAGAGCTTGGTTGAATGGATTAAAAGATGGGAATCAGATGGTGTAACAAAGATTGATGGTATTGGAACCCAGATGCACGTAAGCTATATTTTGAACGAAGCAGATCAAAAAGCTCAGGAAGATGCAATCGTTAATATGTTTAAGATTTTAGCTGCAAGTGGTAAGCTTATCAAAATCTCAGAATTGGATATGGGTATTGTAGACAAAGAATTCGGTACAGCTATTAAGACCGAGAATGTAACTTATGAGCAACAACTGAAAATGGCAGAGTTCTATCAGTTTATTATCAATAAATATTTTGAGATAATTCCTGTAGAACAGCAATATGGTATTACTCAGTGGTGTGCTACAGATAGTCCGGCTGATTCTGGATGGAGACCAGGAGAACCTACTGGTTTATGGAATAGCAGCTTTAAACGTAAACCGACGTATGCTGGATTTGCTAATGGACTTGCTGGTAAAGTTATAGCAGAGCCATCTGAAGAATTGAGTCAGGAAAAATAATTAAGCATTTGTAATACCAAAATTAGAAGTGTTTAATAGACAAAATTCAGAGTGATAATTTCACAAGAATAAAATTATACATGAAAGTTTCTCTTATTCCTATTTTTGTTATTTGTAAAAGATGGGGATAAGAGAAATTTTCATAATATTGGATGTGGAATTGATTACGAGTCTTTGTTGTCGTTTTTTGAAATAAATGATTTTAAATTTATACCATGAAAATACATAGTTTAATTTGCCTTTTGCTTATAGTATGTTTGGATACATTTTCAGCAAATCGGTTTGTGGTTTTTGAAAAAGAAAGTAATGCGTTTTCTTTAGTATCTGATAACAAAATAATAAATATCCTTATAGATAAAGAAGATCAAAGAGGTATTCATATTGCTGCTGAAAATTTATGTGAGGATTTTAGTCAGGTGTTTGGGATGAAGCCTCAGTTGACAACTGAAATTTCGGATGAGAATTGCATTATCGTAGGAAGTCTGAATTCAAAGTATATTAAGCAACTTATCCAGAAGGAGAAGTTCGAAAAGAAACAATTGCAAGGGAAAAATGAGAAATATATTATAACAACCGTTGACGCTCCTTTTAATGGAGTTAAAAAAGCATTAGTAATTGCTGGTAGTGACCGTAGAGGTACTATTTACGGCGTTTATGAGTTGTCAAAACAGCTTGGAGTGTCACCTTGGTATTGGTGGATGGATGTGCCAGTAGTAAAGAGAACAGAAGCTTATATATTACCGGGTATTTATACAGATGGAGAACCTGCCGTAAAATATCGTGGTATATTTTTGAATGATGAAGCTCCTTGTCTGACAAGCTGGGTAAAGCAATATTATGGAACAGATTTTGGTGATCATCGTTTTTATGCCCAGGTTTGTGAACTGATTCTTCGCCTTAAGGGAAACTTTTTATGGCCTGCTATGTGGGGATGGGCTTTTTATGCAGATGATTCTCTCAATAGTAAGACTGCAGATGAAATGGGGTGATTATTGGTACATCACATCATGAACCTATGGCGCGAAACCATCAAGAATGGGCCCGTAAACGTAATGAATATGGTGCATGGAATTATTCGACGAATAAAAAAGTGTTAGATCAGTTTTTTCGAGAAGGTATTGAGAGGGTAAAAAATACTGAAGATATAATTACTATTGGTATGCGTGGAGATGGGGATGAGGCTATGAGTGAAGATACCAATGTAAAACTGATGGAGTCTATAGTTGAAAACCAACGTCGAATTATTGAGGATGTGACTGGAAAGCCGGCAAAGGAAACTCCTCAGGTATGGGCTTTATATAAAGAGGTACTTGATTATTATGACAAGGGAATGCGGGTTCCTGAAGATGTAATAATGTTGCTTTGTGATGATAATTGGGGCAATGTGCGTCGTCTTCCTAACGATAAGGAGCGTAAGCATCCGGGAGGATGGGGAATGTATTATCATGTAGACTATGTGGGAGCGCCCCGAAATTCAAAATGGATGAATATGACTCCAATACAAGGAATGTGGGAGCAGCTTCATCTTACTTATGAATACGGAGTGGACAAACTTTGGATACTTAATGTGGGGGATCTTAAACCGATGGAGTATCCTATTACTTTATTTTTAGATATGGCATGGAATCCGAATGATTATTCTGTTGATAATTTTATGCAACATCCTTATTGCTTCTGTGAACAAATATTTGGTAAAGGGCAGGCTGAGGAAGCAGCTCGGATTCTTAATTTGTATACCAAGTATAATGGTCGTGTAACGGCGGAAATGCTGGATTGTGACACTTATAATCTTGAAACAGGGGAATGGAAGCAAGTAGCAGATGATTATGTATGCTCAGGCCATGAACCATAAACTTTATGAAGAAGGAAATCCGGAAGCTAATGATTGGGCTGACAAGGTAGAAGCTTGCTTTGCTCGTGATAAAGCATTGAGTGAAGACTATAATAACATTATGAGCAATGGAAAATGGAAGGGGATGATGACTCAAAAGCATATAGGTTATACTTCATGGAATGATGACTTTTCAGTTGACAAACAACCGGAAGTATTCAGATTATCAGAGGAAAATGTAGGGGGATACATCTTTGAAGGGACTGGCGGATATGTGGCTATGGAAGCTGAGCATTTCTTTGAAACCAAGTCTCCTGAGAGCCTCAAATGGCAGGTGATTCCCGATATGGGAAGAACATTGGGAGGAATCACATTAATGCCTTATACAAAGCCGGTGGAGGGTGCTACGGTTTCTTATAAGATGGTTTTACCAGAGGAGATAAAGAAGTGTAAGACTGTGAATGTCATTGTGGTTGTAAAATCCACTCTTGCTTTTCATAACACAGACGGTCATAGATATGCTATAGGTTTTAGAAATGGTAATAAAGTGACGGTGAATTATAATCATGATTTGAATGAACATCCTGAGAATATCTATACTACATTTTATCCTACGGTAGCAAGGCGTGTAGTTGAAAAACAGGTGCGTCTTGATTTGCCTGTAAGTCAGGACGGTAGTTATATAATTGATTTTTCGCCTTTAGATCCTGCAGTAGTTTTGGAAAAGATTGTGGTTGATTATGGGGGATATAAAAAGTCTTATTTATATATGAATGAGTCTCCATGTAGAAGAACGAGGTAAAGTGGATATTTTATTTATGATGAGCAATTAGTTTGATGACTATTGACAATAAAACAGTTTTGATATGAGATATATTGTTTTGACTTTGTTTTTGGGCTTTTGTGGATTTCTGTTTGCACGAAATGATTTAGGAAAACAAAGATTGATTGTAACTACAGATTTAGGTGGAGCTGATCCGGATGACAAGCAATCATTGATACACCTTTTGGTATGTGCAGATAGAATGGATATAGAGGGAATCATCAGCTCAAATGCTTGGGTAGATGACCCGGATAGAACTTCAGATATAACAGAAGTCATTGATTGTTATGCAGATGCTTATCCTTTTTTAAAGAAACATGCAAACGATTTTCCATCACCTGATTATTTGAAGAGTATTGTAAAAAGGGGACAAGAAAAATCGAATATGTCAGGAGTTGGGGAAGGTAAGGAGTCTCCGGGTTCTGAATTAATTATTGCGGCGGTAGATAAAGAAGAAGACGCTCGTCCTGTCTGGCTTGCTGCATGGAGTGGAATGAATACGATAGCACAAGCTATTTGGAAAGTCCATTCTACCAGAAGTCCAGAAGAATTCCAAAAATTTGTAGCTAAAATTCGAATTTATGATGTGTTAGGGCAAGATGATGCTGGAGCTTGGATTGCTAAATCTTTTCCGGAAATCTTTTATATAAGAAATACGGAAATTTATGGATGGGGACCTGGTGATGAATGGATTAAAGATAATGTTCAGTCAAGAAAACCGTTAGGTGGTTGTTATCCAGACAGGATATGGGCCTCGGAAGGTGATTCTCCTTCTTTTTTATATGTATATGCGAATGGATTGAATGTTCCGGATAGCCTTGCGTACGGTGGATGGGGAGGCCGATTTAAAATGGAACGTACTGCAGGTATACGAGGAATGGATTTTATTGAAAAATCAGGTAAGAGTGAGAAAATTTATGATCCCTATTTTATGCATGCTAGTACGTCCGAGGGTATTGCTGCCATTAATAAATGGCGACAGCATATTTTGAATGATTTTGCTGCGAGAATGTGTTGGGCTACTACAGATAAATTTTCGGATGCTAACCATCATCCGGTCGTTGTTTTTGAGAATGATTCAACATTTAATTTTTCTAGTAAAACAGTTGAGGCAGGGGAAGTATTGCAGTTGGATGCTTCTTCATCGTATGACCCCGATGGAAATAATTTACATTATAATTGGTATGTGTATGAGGAGCCTGGTACGTATAAAGGTGTGGTAGAAATTGAGTCTGACAAGCAGGGAATGTGTGTGTTACACATTCCTGAAGATGCTACAGGTAAAAATTTTCATTTAATTTTAGAATTAAAGGATGATGGTGTTCCTAGTCTTACTGGGTATCGAAGGTTTGTCATACATGTTAAATGATGAGAATAAAAAGAGGCTGCCCTTTTAAGCAGCCTCTTTTCTTTGAGTATAGAAGATATTTCTTATACTCTTTGTGGTTACCAATTTTGATTATAAAGCTTCCGCATCGTTGGAAGTAGTAGCATACAAACCAATCATTGCACCGGTAAATCCGCCAGCTACGTTGGTAGAAAGAATGTCTCCGGAAACGGTTCCTCCTACGGTCTGGTAGTTATTATCTTTCACAGAGTAGCTGAATGTGTATTTATCTCCTTCGGCTGTTACGCGCAGACTGATCGGAGTGTTTCCTTCAATTTTTTCGCTGGCAATGGTTGAAGATTCTCCCTTTTCAGTACGTTGCAGTACGATATAACTATCTTCTGCTTTTTTTGTTACCCCAAATACATAGTTGAATTTTTCGCTTTGATAGCAAGTGATTCCGGCGAGGTCTTTTTCTGTACGGGGAACATATTTCAGTGTAGTTGTAGCCGTGAAATTGAGGTGCTGCTGGCGATAGAACAATGTAGAAGTAGGAAGAACTGCCTTGATATTGGTTTCGTAAGGTGTAATTGTTAGACCTTCCGCAGTAGTAGAAATGAATCCTTCTCTGGCACCTCTTACTCCTACCCAGCGGTAATCAAGTGAACTTCCGGTGAAAGTTTCTGTAAATGTAAAGTTTCCGTTAGGGAAATATCCGTTCTTTCCAGTTTCATTCTTCACACCTTGTGGCATAGCCAGTTTAGGCTGGATAGGCTCCAGACCGCCTTTGAATACAGGGAAAGTGCCGCTCCAGTCTACGGGTAATATAAAGGTTTCACGTCCGGTATTTACTCTGTTGGCTTCATTAGGGCGAATAGCAAGGAATACGCCATAGTATTGTCCATCAGGACCTTCTACCAAATCGGCATGACCAGCCCAGTCTACTTTAAACGGACGTTCAGCCGGCAGATGTCTCTGTGACAGGATCGGATTTTCAGGAGCAGGCTTGAAAGGACCTTGTGGATTGTCACTGATGAAGATAACTTCACTGTGCCAGCCTCCGGTACCTCCTTCTGCACACATCAGGTAGTATTTTCCATCTTTTTTGTAAAGATGTGGCGCCTCTATCCAGATAGGCTTTTTAGACAAATCTACTCCTCCGTTCACTACAACTTTGTCTGTACCCGGAATAATCTGGTCTTTTTCCAGGTCGTATTCCCAAACTTTAATAACTCTGTGTCCTTCGTATAATGGTTTTTCGGGTGCATCGTTGTGAGTGACGTATGCCTTGCCGTTGTCATCAAAGAAGATGTCGGGGTCAATGCCTTCAAAGTTCAATTTGATAGGATCGCTCCAGCCTTTCATCGGGTCTTTGGTTTTCACAATCATATTTCCCATCCCTCCTGAGAACTGAGTAGTAATCATATAGAAGGTATCATTGTAGGAATTATATCGGATAGTCGGAGCGTAAATACCGGCACTGATTCCAGAATCTTCTACCTTTAGCTGTGAAGGGCGGTCGAGCACATGTCCTATCTGTTTCCAGTTTACTAAATCCGTAGAATGGAAAATGGGTACTCCGGGGTTGATGGCAAAAGAGGAGCATACCAGGTAATAATCGGTTCCTTTCTTGCAAATGCTGGGGTCCGGGTAACATCCCTGTAGTATAGGATTATAAAATTCTCCTTCTGTCAGCGGGTTCTTTTCATATACTGCATCTTTCCCCGTGTAGGTGAATTGTGTGAACACAGGAGTACCCGGATCGGGCATCGTTACCTTGTTTCCACACGAGGCAGCGATGAGGCTTAGTGTTCCCAATGTGAGTAATTTAAATTGATTTTTCATGATTAAATAATTAGTTGTAAATAATTGAATGATTGTGTTGGTTAAATGAAGTATTTATGTAATCTTTCATTGGCAAATTTACTTGTTTTGTGTGGGGTATGTGTGACGGCATGTTGCATATCTTTTATTCTATGTTACGAGATACTGTTTTCTTTCCGATAGGATACGTGTTTATGTAATTGCTTGTTTATTAGTTTGATATAAATGGGAATGTAATAAGAGTATATGTAAAATGTACGTTTTGTAAATGCAATATCGCTTATGTGTAACGTGAACGAAAGTCCTGGTAACGTAATTTATTGTAATTTGTATGCTTGGTGCGTATTTTTGTATGGATTAAATTTTAAGTCTATGGATAAACATTCTTTTTTTATTGCTTTATGGGTTTTATGCTTTATACCCGTATCGTTATTTTCGCGTAGCAGAGTCGTAAATGATACAATCTTTAGTAAAAAGTTAAATGCAGAAAGAACATGCTCGGTGTATCTTCCTCCATCTTATGGAGAAGTTCCGGGAAAAAAATATCCAGTACTTTATCTTTTTCATGGAATGTCGCAAACTAATCAAGACTGGGTATGGCGCGGACATGTGCAGGAGGTGGCCGACCGTTTGATATATTCACAGGAAGCTCGTGAGATGATTATTGTGATGCCTGATGCTGGTGGTGATATTTACAAGGAAATATGGAATGGTTTCTTTAATATGCCTGGCTGGCTTTATGAAGATTTCTTTTTTGAGGAATTCCTGCCTTATGTAGAAAATAAATATCACGTTATTGGGGATAAAGAGAATCGTGCAGTAGCCGGATTATCCATGGGAGGCGGAGGAGCTACCGGCTATGGGTTGTGGCATGCAGATAAGTTTGCTTCGGTGTATGCGATGAGTGCGCTGATGTCAATTCCGGAAGAAGGAGCAGCCCGTTTTGATAATCCGGACAGCAAGCTGGCTATTTTGACACGAGCTGTGATAGAAAGGAGCTGTATCAAGCGTGTGACGAATGCAGATGCAGGTACGATTCAGACACTGAAATCAGTGAGATGGTTTGTGGATTGTGGAGATGACGATTTCTTGCTTGACCGAAATATCGAGTTCTTTCAGGCCATGCGCAAAGCGGGAATACCGTGTCAGTTTAGGGTAAGAGACGGTGGACACGATTGGGAATATTGGCATTCTGCTTTATATTTGTGTCTGCCTTTTGTTTCAGGAACATTCAGTAAATAATAATTGTAAGAATAGGCATCTATGAAGAAATTTCTGTACGTATGTGTGTTTCTGGCGACTTCGATTCTTGGTGTGTTTGCCAACAGTGCAGGGGACTTGAAGTTGTGGTACTCTGCTCCGGCACGTAATTGGTGGGAAGCATTGCCTGTAGGTAATTCACATTTGGGAGGAATGGTGTTTGGTGGAATAAATCACGAAGAAATCCAACTGAATGAAGAAACATTCTGGGCCGGCGGTCCATATAGCAATAACAGAACTGGTGCTTCAGGCTATCTGGATGAGGTAAGACGGCTTATATTTGAGAATAAAAATTTGGAAGCCAGAACGCTGTTGGATGAAAAATTTATGACATCGCATCATGGAATGCGTTATTTGACATTGGGGAGTCTTTTGATGGATTTCAATTGTGAGGGAAAGGTTGATTCTTATTATCGTGATTTGAATTTAGAAGATGCTACGGCTTCAGTACGTTTTCGGTGTGATGGTGTGGAATATACCCGTCGGGTATTTACGTCTTTTTCTGATAACGTCATGGTTGTAGAAATGGCGACAGATAAAGGTAATAAGAAATTGGATGTGGATTTGAGATATGCTTGTCCGCTGACTTCAGAGGTAAAGAGCGAAGGAGGCTATCTTATAATGAAGTGTAACGGAGCAGAGCATGAAGGTATTCCAGCTGCACTTCATGCGGTGGTTATGATGCGTGTGAAATCGGATGGAAAAATAGAATGTAAAGATGGATGCTTGTCTGTCAGAGGTGCATCTTCGGCTACCGTTTTTCTCAGTGCGGCAACTAATTTTGTGAATTATCAGGATGTGTCGGGAGATGCATACGCTAAAGCGCGCTGTGCCATTGAAGGGGCGTGGGATAAACAGAATAAAAAGTTGTACGATGAGCATAAGGCGATTTATTCTGCGCAATTTGGAAGAGTGGCTTTACATTTGCCATCTTCGGAATTTTCAAAGAAGGAAACGAATGTACGTATTAACGAATTCAATAAGGTAAAAGATTGTTCACTGGCTGCGTTGATGTTTCAGTATGGGCGCTATTTGTTGATTTCGTCCTCGCAGCCAGGCAGTCAGCCGGCTAATCTTCAGGGAATATGGAATAAGGATTTATATGCACCCTGGGATAGTAAGTACACAATTAATATCAATGCGGAGATGAATTACTGGCCGGCAGAGGTGACTAACTTGTCGGAAACTCATGTGCCATTTTTTCAAATGGCGCATGAACTTTCCGTAACAGGTAAAGAAACAGCTCGTGTGTTATATGGAGCTAAAGGATGGGTGGCACATCATAACACGGATATCTGGCGGGCTGCCGGACCGGTGGATTTTGCCGATGCGGGTATGTGGCCTAATGGAGGAGCCTGGGTAGCTCAACATCTTTGGCAGCATTATTTATATTCGGGTGATAAGAATTTTCTTCGTGAATATTATCCTGTGTTGAAAGGTACGGCTGATTTCCTCTTGTCATTTATGACTAAGCATCCTCGGTATGGTTGGAGAGTGACTGCACCTTCTGTCTCTCCGGAACATGGACCGAACGGAGTTTCAATTGTAGCCGGTTGCACGATGGATAACCAAATAGCTTTTGATGTATTGAGCAATACTCTTCTTGCTGCACGGATTATAGGGGATAGCAAGGCATATTGTGATTCTCTTCAGTCTCTGATAAGTCAGTTGCCTCCTATGCAAATAGGACAATATAATCAGCTTCAGGAATGGCTGGAAGATGTGGATGACCCGAAAGACCAGCATCGTCATATATCTCATTTGTATGGACTGTATCCAAGTAATCAGATTTCTCCTTACCGGCATCCAGAATTATTTCAGGCTGCTAAAAATACATTGCTGCAAAGAGGTGATATGGCTACGGGCTGGAGTATTGGTTGGAAAATTAATTTCTGGGCACGTATGCTGGATGGAAATCATGCGTATAATATCATTCGGAATATGCTTTCATTGTTACCTTGCGACAGTCTGGCAGGTAAGTATCCTTTAGGGCGTACGTATCCCAATATGTTTGATGCACATCCACCTTTTCAGATAGATGGAAATTTTGGCTTTACAGCAGGAGTGGCAGAAATGCTTTTGCAGAGTCATGATGGTGCAGTGCATTTACTTCCAGCCGTACCTGATGAATGGCAGGATGGAAATGTAAAAGGCTTGGTGGCACGAGGAGGTTTTGTCGTAGATATGGATTGGAAAAATGTGCATCTTACCAAGGCTGTAATTTATTCGCGGATAGGTGGAACTATACGTTTACGGTCGTATATTCCTTTGAAAGGCAAAGGTTTGAAGCGTGCTTCAGGGGATTGTTCGAATGAATTACTTTGTCAGGCTGAAGTTGCTTCACCTTTAATATCGAAGAAACTCTCGAATCCGGAAAAGCCTGAACTAAAGAGAATCTATGAATATGACTTGAAAACAGAACCGGGAAAGCGGTATGTCGTGTATGCAAAGTAAAGAATTAACAGAATGAATCATTTGTAATAGAATAAAATCATGAAAAAACACTTTTTGCTAGCTTGTCTGTTAATGGCTATGGGAGGCGTGTGCCCTGACGTAGTCAATGCCCAGTGTGGTGACAATGGAGATGGAACTTTCTCTAATCCTGTATTTTGGGCAGATGTTCCTGATCCGGATGTGATACGTGTAGGGGATGACTTTTATATGGTGAGTACAACCATGCATTTGGTTCCGGGAGCGCCGATCATGCACTCAAAAGATTTGGTTAACTGGGAAATCGTAAGTTATCTGTATGATCGGTTGGATGATAAACCGAATTATGACTTGAAAGAAGGGACTGTATATGGACGTGGCCAGTGGGCTACTTCTTTGCGTTACCATAATGGAACGTATTATGCTTATTTTTCTCCGAATGACACCCCTTACAAAGGATATGTGTATACTACTTCTGACCCTAAAAAGGGATGGACATTGTCATCACGTATTCCTCATTTTCATGATGCGTCTTTGTTTTTTGATGACGATGGGAAAGCTTATATCTTTTATGGTACCGGACAGTTGCGTGAACTGAAGCCGGATTTGAGTGATGTCATGCCGGGAGGTGTGGATATGAAGATATTCGAAAGAGATGAAGAGGAAAATGCTTTACTGGAAGGTAGTAGGGTGATAAAACACGATGGAAAGTATTATTTGCTGATGATTTCATGGCCTCGAGGAGGTAAACGCAGACAAGTATGTTACCGGGCAGATAAAATTACCGGTCCTTATGAGAAAAAGGTGATATTGGAAGATGCATTTGCTGGTTTTCCGTACGTGGCACAAGGTACGATTGTAGATGATGGAAAAGGAAATTGGTATGGAGTTATTTTTCAGGATCGTAATGGGGTAGGTCGTGTGTTGACTATGATGCCTTGTCGATGGGTAGACGGCTGGCCGATGTTAGGAGATGAAAATGGACATGTGCTGGCTACAATGTCTAAGCCTGTACAAGGATATTCTTCTGAAGGATTGGTAGTGAGTGATGATTTTAGTGGCGAAAAGCTAAAATTAAACTGGCAGTGGAATCATAATCCGATGAATGAATGTTGGTCATTGAATGCACGTAAGGGATATTTACGGTTGACGACCGGACGAGTTGTGGATAATTTGTTTGTGGCTCCTAATACTTTAACTCAGCGTATGGAAGGGCCGAAATGTTCTGGAGTGGTTTGTATGGACCTTTCGGGCATGAAGGATGGTGATGTGGCTGGACTGAGTGCATTTAATGGAGATGCTGGAATTTTAGCTGTCACTTGTCAAGGAAGCCAGAAGTATTTGACTATGAAAACAGAAAGTGTCAAATTGGATGAAAAAAATAAGTCTGTAACAGGCATTGATCGAAATGAAATTCAAAAGGTGGAATTAACATCGGATGTGATATACCTTCGTTTGGATGGGGACTTCAGATTGAATAAGGATATAGTTTCATTCTATTATAGTTACGATAATAAAGACTGGAAGAAAATCGGAACTGATTTTAAGATGATTTTTGATTATCGTCGTTTCTTTATGGGCACTAAGTTTGCTTTGTTTAATTATGCGACAAAGAGTCTGGGTGGTTTTGTTGATATCGACTTCTTTAATTATAAACACATTAAGAAATAAAGAATAGCGCATTGTATACTTTAATAAAGATTGTGACTATGAGAATGAATTTTATTGCAGGAGGAATACTTTTGATGATGTTGAATGGCATTTCTCCTGATATCCAGGCTCAAGATAGATTATATAAGAATACTTTTCCTTTAGGCGATGTGGAGTTACTTGACGGACCGTTTAAACATGCACAGGAATTAAATCTCAAGGTGCTGATGGAATATGATGTAGACCGGCTTCTGGCTCCATTTCTTAAAGAAGCAGGGTTACCCTTAAAAGCGGAGCTATTTCCTAATTGGGCAGGGCTTGACGGACATGTAGGTGGACACTACTTATCGGCTATGGCTATGAATTATGCCGCGACCGGCAATGAAGAATGCAGGAAGCGGATGGAATACATGTTAGGTGAATTGAAACGTTGTCAGGAAAGTAATGGTGACGGTTATATTGGAGGTGTTCCTAATGGAAAAGAACTATGGGCAGATATTAAAAACGGGAAAGTAGAGTCAATTTGGAAATATTGGGCTCCATGGTATAACGTACATAAAATCTTTGCTGGTTTGAGGGATGCTTGGATGTATACGGGTAATAAGGAAGCGTTGGATATGTTTTTGAGATTATGTGACTGGGGAGTTTCTGTTACAGAAGGACTTTCGGATAATCAGATGGAACAGATGCTGGCTAATGAATTTGGTGGGATGGATGAAATTTTTGCCGATGCATACCAGATTACGGGTAAGAAAAAATATTTGACTACAGCTAAACGTTTTTCTCATAGATGGTTATTTGATAGTATGGTAGCTCATAAGGATAATCTGGACAATATACATGCGAATACACAGATTCCCAAAGTTATCGGATATCAACGTATTGCAGAGGTATGTGGGGATAATCAATATATGGATGCAGCTGATTTCTTTTGGAATATTGTGGCATGTAAGCGCTCTCTTGCTTTAGGAGGGAATAGTCGGAGGGAATATTTTTCATCTATGGATGATTTTAGAAGTCATGTGGAAGATAGAGAAGGCCCTGAATCATGTAATACATATAATATGCTGAAACTTACGGAAGGTTTATTCCGGATGACAGGAAAGGCTGTATACGTCGATTTTTATGAAAAGGCGTTATACAATCATATTTTATCTGCACAGCATCCAAAGCATGGTGGTTATGTATATTTTACTTCAGCTCGACCGGCACATTATCGAGTGTATTCAAAACCTAACAGCGCTATGTGGTGTTGTGTAGGAACCGGAATGGAGAATCACGGGAAATATGGTGAGTTCATCTATACTCATTCGTCGGACTCATTGTTTGTCAATCTTTTCATTTCTTCGCGGCTGAATTGGGAGCAGGAGAAGGTCACGATTACACAGGAAACAAACTTTCCTGATGAGGAAACGTCTCGACTTACAGTAAAATTAAAAAGTGGAGAGTCGTGTCATTTTAAGTTGTTGCTAAGACGTCCGGCATGGGTTACAGAAGGGTATGAAGTAAAATGCAATGGTAAGGTAGTAGATGTTTTGGAGAAGGTTGCTGGTTCGTCTTATATCTGCATTGATCGCAAATGGAAAGATGGTGATAAGGTGGAAGTATCCTTGCCCATGAAAATGCGTTTGGAAACCCTTCAAGGAGAAGATGATTTTGTGGCCATTATGCGTGGTCCTATCCTGATGGGGGCATCGGTTGGTACAGAAAATTTGGACGGATTGGTTGCGAATGATGGCCGTTGGGGACACATTGCTTCGGGTAAGTTGGTTCCGTTGAGTGAAACTCCGGTCTTGATAGGAACTAAAGAAATTGTGACTGGTTATTTGAACAGCTTGAAACCGATGAAAGGTAATACATTGCGTTATAAACTTTCAGGCATATTCAATGACCCGAAGTTTGACGGACTGGTGCTGGAACCGTTCTGTCGTCTGCATGACTGTCGGTATATGATGTATTGGTTGTGTATGACTTCTGATGGATATAGTGCGTACACCAAACGCACACAAGAAGAGGAAAAACGGTTGATGGCGTTGGATGCCCGTACGGTGGATGCTGTAAGTGTAGGTGAACAGCAACCGGAAGTAGATCATAAGATGAAAAAGGAAAACTCTGAAACAGGAATGTGGAAAGGTAAGAAGTGGAGAGATGCTCGTAATGGAGGATATTTCAAATATACACTTTCTACCAACGGCAAACAGCCTCTTTCCCTTATGGCTACTTATTGGGGTTATGAACAAGGCAATCGGAAATTTGAAATTGTGGTCGATGGTACGGTCGTGGCGACTGAGAATATCGTGGGTAAATGGAACAAGGAAGAGTTTGTGGATGTGGAATATAAATTGCCCGAAACTTTGGTAAAAGGAAAGAATCAGATTGAAGTCATGTTTAGGAGTGAGAAAAATAGTGTGGCTGGTGGAATCTTTATGTTGCGCCTGCTTACAGAATGATGTGTAATATTACGTTTCCCTTTTAGTCGTTTTATCTGCACTAAAAGGGAAACATAACAATAAAACTAATGTCTATGATAAAACGTGTATTATTGTCATCGTTTACTGCGATGATTTGTATGACAAGTTTATATGCAAGTGAAAAAGAGGTGCTGAGTCCTGATGGACGTTTGAAGGTAGTAGTGTCAGATGAAGGTGGAATTCCTTCTTATCAGGTATTCTATGATGGAGTAACTTTTATTGAGAAATCTCCGTTGGGTATGAAGACTACTATTGGTGATTTTACATCTTCTTTATCACTCGGTAGTGAAATCAAGGAGACCTCTATCCGGAAGAACTACCGTTTACCGAACATAAAAAAAAGTAAGGTGGAGTATGCGGCTGAATCAGTAGTCGTTCCATTTACAAAGGAAGGGAGAACTGCTTTTGATGTGGAGTTTCGGGTAAGTAATAATGACGTGGCTTTTAGATATACCGTTTATCCTAAGAAGGATATTTTGTGCTGTGTGATACAGCAGGAAACTACGGGGTTTGTCATGCCGGAAGGTACGACTACTTTCTTATGTCCACAAAGCGGACCGATGGGTGGTTTCGCCAGAACTTCTCCCAGCTATGAAACTCCATATACAGTAGATGATACGATGGGAAAAAATGGTTGGGGAGAAGGATATACATTCCCTTGCTTGTTTAAAAATTCAGATAAAGGTTGGATTTTAATTTCTGAAACTGGAGTAAACAGTTATTATTGCGGTAGTCGTTTGATGGGGCATGAAGATGGGGTGTATACCATTGGTTTTCCGCAGGAAGGTGAATTTAACGGCAATGGCACGATTTCTCCGGGAATTGCATTGCCGGGTAAGACTCCTTGGCGTACTATAACCTTGGGTTCTACACTGGCTCCTATTGTAGAAACAACTGTACCGTTTGATGTGGTAGAGCCGTTATATGAACCGTCGAAAGACTATACCGCAGAATACGGTTGTGGAACTTGGAGCTGGATTATTGCCGGAGATGCCAGTATGAATATGGATGACCAAAAGCGTTATGTAGATTTTTGTGCAGCTATGGGATATCGTACGGTGCTGGTAGATGCGCTTTGGGATACACAGGTAGGTTATGATAAGATAGAAGAGCTGGCTGCCTACGCCAAACAGAAAAATGTAGGGCTATATTTGTGGTATAACTCCAATGGATACTGGAATGATGCCCCTCAAGGACCTCGTGGAAAAATGAGTAATATCATTGAGCGTCGGAAAGAAATGAAATGGATGCAACGTATAGGTATCAAAGGTATTAAGGTCGATTTTATAGGTAGTGACAAGCAGGTCACCATGCAGCTTTATGAAGACATTTTAGCTGACGCAAACGATTATGGACTGTTGGTTATTTTTCATGGATGTACCATTCCGCGTGGATGGGAACGTATGTATCCTAATTATGCGGCCAGTGAAGCGGTATTGGCCAGTGAAAACATGAATTTCTCTCAGGGAAGCTGCGATGCAGAAGCATTCAATGCATGTATCCATCCGTTTGTTCGTAATACGATTGGGAGTATGGATTTCGGAGGAAGTACTTTGAACAAATATTATAATGCGAAAAATGAACCGGGGGGACGGCTGAGAGTTACGTCCGATGTATTTGCATTGGCTACGGCAGTATTGTTTCAAAGTCCGGTGCAGCATTTTGCATTGGCACCTAATAACCTAACTGACGCTCCAGTTTGGGTCGTGGATTTCATGAAAAAAGTGCCTACTACTTGGGATGAGGTGAAGTTTATAGACGGTTATCCTGGAAAATATATTGTGATGGCACGTAAACATGCTGGTAAATGGTACGTGGCAGGAATTAATGCACAGGATGAAACTATTAAATTAAAGATAGATGTTTCAACTTTGTTTGCAGCAGGAGAAATCGTCAATTTGTATGAAGATAATGATAAACTGGCAGGCTCAGTCAAGGAACAGCTTATCAGCAAGAAACAGACTTTGAATCTTTCTATTCCTAAAAATGGAGGTGTAGTGATTACCCGGAAGTAATCATGAATAAAAAAGATTTGATTCTTTAGGTGGGTAAAGTGAAATGAATTTGATAAACTTAAATATTGAATATTATGAATATTAGCAAGATTTTGTTACTGTGTGGTGGTTGTGGACTGTTGAATTGTCTGAATGTAAATGCTCAACGACCTATTATTCAAACGAAATATACTGCCGATCCGGCACCGATGGTATACAATGATACGGTATTTCTTTATACGACGCATGATGAAGATGATGCCGAAGGGTTTAAAATGCAGGATTGGTTGTTGTATACTTCTACCGATATGGTTAACTGGACTGATCATGGGGTTGTTGCTTCTCTCAAGAGCTTTGATTGGGTGAAGCGTGATAATGGAGCTTGGGCTGAACAGGTAGTTGAGCGCAATGGTAAGTTTTATATGTATTGTCCGATTCATGGAAATGGAATCGGTGTGCTTGTTTCCGACAGTCCTTATGGACCATTTAAGGATCCTCTTGGAAAGCCTCTTGTATGGCAGAAAGAACATTGGGATGATATTGACCCTACCGTGTTCATCGATGAGGATGGGCAAGCTTATATGTATTGGGGAAATCCCAATTGTTATTATGTGAAATTAAATGAAGACATGATTTCATATTCAGGAGATATTGTAAAGCTAAAAGAAACTCCGGAGCATTATCAGGAAGGTCCGTGGTTCTATAAACGTAATGGACATTATTATTTGGCTTTTGCTTCTACTTGTTGTCCGGAGGGAATAGGGTATGCAATGAGTGATAGTCCTACAGGACCATGGAAAACGAAAGGATACATTATGCGCCCTACGGAGAGAACCAGAGGCAATCATCCTGGTATTATGGATTATAAGGGGAAATCGTATGTCTTTGGGTTGAATTATGATTTGTTAAAACTGGAAACGAATACTCATTATGAACGCCGTTCGGTGTCAGTGGCAGAAATACACTATAATGAAGATGGAACTATTCAAGAAGTACCTTATTGGGCGGATACCAAGCTGGAGCAGATCGGTACTTTTAATCCGTTCCGTAAGGTAGAAGCTGAAACTATGGCTTGGGGATATGGATTGAAAACTGCTCCGAATGCAGATAAGTCTCTTTCGGTGGTAGATGTGAACAATGGAGAGTACATCTGTGTACGTGGAGTGAACTTTGGAAAGAATAAAGCTCGCCGTTTTGAAGTTTCCGCATTGCCTCTTGAGGGAGGAAATCTGAAAATTCGTTTGGATGCTCCGGATGGAAAGATTGTGGGAAACGTGAATATACCGAAGGGAAATGAAACATCTAAGTATGAACTTTATTCTTGTGAGGTCAATGCGGTCAGTGGCATACATGATTTGTACCTTAGTTTTGAAGGAGAGAATAATAAGGATTTATTTGAATTGGATTATTGGAAATTCTGATATTAGTTTACAGCATAAATAGAGTATATATGATAAAAAAGATTTTAAGAAAAGATATAAAGTTGTCTTTACTAAATATTCGATGGTACAGAATTATGCAGGGAGTGGTTTTATTCTCTGGTTTGGCAGTAAATGCACAAAACCCCATTATCCAAACATCTTATACGGCTGATCCAGCTCCTATGGTATACAATGACAAGCTATACCTTTATACAAGTCACGATGAAGACGGTTCTACGTGGTTTACCATGAACGACTGGAAACTTTATTCTACGGATGATATGGTGAACTGGACCGAACATCCCACTCCTTTGTCATTCAAGACATTTGAATGGGCAGGTGGAGATGCATGGGCTGCCCAGTGTATTGAACGTGACGGTAAATTTTATATGTATGTACCTGTGACGGACCGTAAAGGTGAAACGGCTATTGGAGTAGCTGTGGCTGATAGTCCTTACGGGCCTTTTTATGATCCGATAGGAGCTCCTTTGGTACGAGCTGATTATGGCAATATAGATCCTACAGTCTTCATTGATGAAGATGGACAGGCTTATCTTTATTGGGGAAATCCGAACTGCTATTATGTGAAGCTGAATAAGGATATGATATCTTATAAAGGGGAGATACATGCGGTACCGATGAAGCCGGAAGCTTTTGGACGCAGGGAGGGAGATCCACAACGTCCTACTTTGTATGAAGAGGCTCCGTGGCTGTATAAACGTAAGGGAATGTATTACCTCTTTTATGCTGGAGGACCGGTTCCTGAACATTTAGCGTATGCTACAGCTGAAAGTCCAGAAGGCCCGTGGAAGTATGGAGGTACTTTGATGGCTACAGAAGGAGGAAGTTTTACCAATCATCCTGGAATTGCCGATTTCAGAGGAAAAACTTATTTGTTTTATCACGATGCTTCTCTTTCTGGTGGAAGTGGCTTTACTCGTTCTGTGTGTGTTAGGGAACTTGATTTCCAGTCTGATGGAAAAATTCCTTGCATGAAGATGGTGAAAGAGGGTGTTACGAAGAGTTTAAAACCTCTTTGTCCGTACCAGAAGGTGGAAGCGGAAACAATGGCATGGTCAGAAAAGATGAAGAGCGCTTATAATCCTCAGGTAGGAGTCTTTATTACAGCCTTAGCAGATGGAGCTTATACGAAAGTACGGGCTGTTGATTTCGGTGAGAAAGCTCCTTCTCGTTTTTCTGCTCGTTTGTCTACCACTCACAATGCGGAAATTACTATGGAAGTACGTCTTGACGGGCTGGACGGACAGGTGTTAGCTAAGATTAAAGTACCACGAACTGGGGGAAGTGATCGTTGGCGGATAATGGAAGAACAGATTCCACAGGTAACAGGTGTACACGACTTGTATTTTATTTTTAAGGGAAAGGCTCCGAAAGATTTGGCTTATTTTGATTATTGGAAGCTGAATTACTGATGATATTTCGTATGCTATGAACAGGGTTAATTTATTTTTATTATCCGTTTTCACTTGTGTAGGGTGGAGAGGAGAATGTTTGGCCGGGAATGATCCTGGCCTCTCGTCTACTAATGAGTTGCAGGAATGGACGTTGGAAAAGCAGGAGACTGAGCAGGTAACTTTTCGATTAGCAGACACTCTGTTGAAACTTCGTCCGCTGACCAACAACGCTGTAAGAGTGATTCGAAGCACGGGCATAGCTCATGAAGTTCCAGAATTAGTATATCTTCCAAAGAAGGTTCCTGATTATGTACTGAAAAAGGAGAAGGATGGTTATATTTTATCTTTAAAGAATTTGAATGTCAGGTTTTCTGTATCTGACGGACGGATTTCGTTTTTTTCTTCTGGTGGCAAGGAAATAGTAGGAGAGGAGGCGAGTCTGATAGAGTCTTCTTCAGTGCAAGGAGAAAAAACGTATGTTTCTACGCAGACTTTTCATTCTCCGTTTGATGAGTGTCTTTACGGGTTAGGACAGTTTCAGGATGGTTATTTGAATGTGCGTGGTTTAACCAGAAGACTGACCCAGGTTAATACACAGATAGCCATTCCTTTTGTGATGTCGAATAAAGGATACGGACTTTTGTGGAATAATTATGGTTTGACAGATTTTAATCCTGCTTCTTCGGTAGTTGCACTTCAAAAAACGGGTTTGGGAGGAAATAAAGTAACCGTGAATGTGACTTCTACTGAAGGGGGGAAGGAGGAAGTGCGTGAAAGTAATGTATTCGCGGGTAAGTTGAAAGTAGAATCAGACGGACAGTATGCTTTGATGCTGGATGTGGGAAGTGTAATGGCGCGTAGACATAATCTGGCAATTGATGGGCATACGGTAGTCGACATGAATAATCTTTGGTTGCCACCTACAGTTTCCATATTGGTAGATTTAAAAGCGGGAGAGCATAATTTAAGGGCTGAATTGACTAAAGAGGATGCACCTAAAGTGTATTTTAGAAAAGTAGATGAAACTACTACTTTTCGCTCTCCGGTATCGAATGGAATAGATTATACTTTCTTTGCAGGAACAGCCGATGAAGTGATTGCTTCTTATCGGGAAGCGACAGGAGAAGTCCCTATGTTGCCAGCGTGGGCTTTGGGATACATTCATTGCCGGGAACGTTTTCATTCTCAAAAAGAAATTCTGGAAACGGCTTCTGAATTTCGAAGAAAAAAATTGCCGGTTGACTTGATGGTACAGGACTGGCAGTACTGGGGAAAATATGGATGGAATGCCATGCGTTTTGACGAGACAGATTATCCTGCACCTCGGGAAATGACCGACAGTCTTCACCGGATGGGCATGAGATTGATGTTGTCGGTTTGGTCGAAAGTGGACCAGAATTCTGTGTTAGGAAAACGTTTAGCTGATAAGTCCTATTACATACCAGGTACTCCTTGGGTTGATTTTTTTAATCCGGAAGCTGCTTCTTTTTATTGGAAAAACTTTCGGGATAGTCTGGTGCTTCCGATAGGAATAGATGCTTGGTGGCTGGATGCAACGGAGCCGGAAAATGACGATTTGGTAGGACGTAGGGTAAACCATTCCACTTTCCCCGGAGAAGTGTTCCGGAATGTGTATCCACTTGTGGTCAACAAAACGATATATGAAGGTTTACGAGGTCTTTCCACTGATGAGGGAAAACAACGTGATTCTATTTCTCGGACTATTCTGCTTACCCGTAGCGGATTTCCTGGCATTCAGCGATATGGGGTTGCTACTTGGTCAGGAGATGTCGGGAATGACTGGGATACATTTCGTCGTCAGATTGTTGCAGGACTGGGTATTTCTGTTTGTGGTCTGCCTTGGTGGACTTATGATGCTGGAGGATTCTTTCGTCCGGGCGATGCACAGTATACAGATGCACATTTTCATGAGCGTTTTTCCAGATGGCTTCAGACTTCTGTCTTTTTACCTTTGATGCGTGTACATGGGTATATGACTAATACTGAGTTTTGGAATTATGGAGATAAAGTGACGGATATGGCTCGTAAATCATTGGAGCTGCGTTACCGCCTTTTACCATATATCTATTCTGAAGCAGCATGGGTCTCATTGGGAAATGGTACGATGTTACGTCCTCTGATGATGGATTTCCCTCAGGATACTCAAGCTTTATCTTTGAAATATCAATATATGTTTGGTCGGTTTCTGCTGGTTTCTCCTATCGTGGAAGAGGGACCTGTCGTGTGGAAGACATACCTGCCTGCCGTTCAGGGTGGATGGTATGATTTCCATGACAACCAGTATATGTCAACGGGTTGGGTTCAGACTTCAGTCTCTCCGGACTACATTCCTGTATTTGTCAAGGCTGGCACTGTCTTGCCTTTGTCATCAGGATATGCAGAAAATGCGCAGAAAGCCTTGAAATCAGATTTGGAGATACGTGTTTATGCAGGAACAGATGGAACCTATCAATTGTATGAGGATGAAGGTACAGACTACAACTATCAAAAAGGAGGATATTCTTGCATTCGTCTGTTTTGGGATGATGCGCATTCCATTTTGATTATTGGTAAACGGAGTGGTCAGTATGAGGGGATGGAACCGGTGCGGAACCTTAAGATTGTAAAAATAGCCTTGTCCTCAGATGGAAAATCGAACGTAACAGAAAAGTCTGTAGTCTATAAGGGTGAGGAGTTAAAAATTGCTTTTTGATAAAAATAAATAGAGATAACTGTTGAATATAAATTTTGAACTAATGGAAGTGAAAAGAATGTTTGTGACATTGACATCATTGATGGCTTTGTCTTTGGGACCTGTTTCTGCACAGGCTCAGACTGGAACCGAGAAGGTGAATGAGAAGTTTCATATCTATCTTTGTTTAGGGCAGTCGAATATG